>CAVDTO010000011.1:0-19101 GCA_963611895.1 bacterium | reverse complement strand
CGACATCAACCCCGATGTGACGGTCAACACCTACCAGGAGTTCGTCGACTCCACCAACATCGCCGACCTCATCGCCGACTACGACTTCGTGATTGACGGCGTGGACAACTTCCCCACGAAGTTCCTCATCAACGACGCCTGCGTCATGGCCAGCAAGCCCTTCGTGCACGCGGGCATCATCCGCTTCAAGGGCCAGCTCATGACCTACGTTCCGGGCGAGGGACCGTGCTACCGCTGCGTATTCAAGACCATGCCTCCCAAGGACGCTGTGCCCACCTGCAAGCAGGCGGGCGTCATCGGTGCCATGGCGGGCGTCATCGGCTGCCTCGAGGCGCTCGAGGCCATCAAGTACATCCTCGGCATCGGCAACCTGCTCACGGGCAAGCTCCTCACCTACGATGCGCTCGCGGGCGACTTCCACACCATCAAGCTGCCGCCGGCCGACCACGACTGCGCCGTGTGCTCCGACCACCCCACGATCACCGAGCTCATCGACTACGAGCAGCCCGAGTGCGCCGACGCCGTTCACGGCGCGAACCTTAAGGACGGCGAGTAGCCATGCCGCGCGTGGAAAAGCTGGTTTTGGCCGCGTTCGACCTCGAGCGCATCGTGGAGCGCGCGCGCCAGGAGCTCCCCAACGAGGCCTGCGGGCTCATCGCCGGCACGGTTGAGGGCGAGGGGGCAGACGCCGTGGGCACGATCGAGCACGTATACCTGCTCACGAACATCGACGCGAGCAACGAGCACTTCTCGATGGACCCGGCCGAGCAGCTGGCCGCGGTCAAGGATGCGCGCGCCAACGGCTGGGACATGCTCGGCAACTGGCATTCGCACCCCGAGACGCCCTCGCGTCCGTCGGAGGAGGACAAGCGCCTGGCCTTCGACCCCGCGGCCGCGTACCTGATCCTCTCGCTCGAGCATCGCGACGCGCCCGTGCTCAAGGCGTTCCATGTGGAGCGCAGCAAGGAGGTCGGCCTCGTGCCGATCGAGATTGCCGAGGACCGGTAGCCATCGTGGCCAGCGCGGTGGACGCCGTCGTCTTTGCGGTCTACGGCACCGCACGTACCGAGGCGGCCGCGGCGACGATCGAGCCCGTGGTTAGGGCTGTTGCCGACGCCGCGACGCCCGTGCGCTGCGAGGTCGCCTACACGAGCGCGCCGGTCGTGGCCGCGCTCGCGCGCCGGGGCGTGGCTGCGCCTGCGCTCGAGGATGTGCTCGGGAGCCTGCGTGATCAGGGTTGTGCCGCGATTGCCGTGCAGCCCGGGTTTGTGGGCGCGGGCTGGGCGCTGCACGACCTGGTGGAACGTGCCAACGTGTTCGGCATTCCGCCCGAGCGGGTGGGGCGGCCGCTGCTTTCGTGCGAGAGCGACGCGGCCGTGCTGGCCCGTGCACTCAGCGAGCGCCACCCGCAACGGTCCGGCTCCGCGCTCCTGCTTGTGGCCCACGGCGAGTCGTGGCCCAAGGGCGTTGAGCGCGGCGATGCTTCTGCCAAGTGCGCGCGCGACTTCGATGCGCTTGCGGTGCTCGGCCGCGCGTTCGAGGAGCTCGGCCGCACCGATGTGGTCGTGGCCACGATGAAGGATGCTGCCGAGGCGGTCTCCGCCGTGGGGCGGCTCGGGGCCGGTCGCGCCGTCGTGGCTCCGCTCATGCTCGCGGCCGGCCACCACGCCGCGCACGAGCTCTTCGGTACGCAGGAGACTAGCCTTTCCGCGCGGCTCGCGCGCGCGGGCATCGATGTCGAGCCGTGCGACGAGGGCATCGGCGCGCTCGCGGCCGTGCAGGAGCTTTACGCCGCGCATGCGGTGGAGCTCTGCCGTGCGTAAGGCGCGAAGTGCCGGTGCGCTGCGACCTGCTTTTGCTGCACGCGCGGGCGCTTGCCGCCGGTGCGCTGGGCTCGCTTAGGACTTGCCGCCAGCAGGGCGCGTCGCGCGGCATCTTCCGCGTGAGAACCCGCCGCCAGGCACCAACCTTTCCTATTCGCGTATCCTGCTTTACGCCGCGGGCTCACCTGCCCGCGCTTGACCATCCGGCTGGCCAACAGAGGCCGGCCAACACAGATCCACACACCGACAAGATTGGGAACCAAGCATGAACAAGACGCTCAACCCGGCCCTCCGCCGCATGGCCGCCCTGGCCGCCTCGGCACTGCTCGCGCTGAGCCTCGCGGCCTGCTCCGGCAACGCCGCGCAGAGCCAGGCCGGCTCCTCGGCGGGCTCGTCCGCGGCCACCGCCAAGAAGGCGAGCGCCTCCAAGATCGACACCTCCTCCAAGGTCGCCAAGTCCGCGAACCTCAAGGTCGCCAAAGACGGCACCGTCACCTTTACCGACGACCTCGGCAACAACGTGACGGTCAAGGATCCCGAGCGCGTGGTGGCCTGCATGGGCAGCTTCGCCAACGCCTGGGAGCTCGCCGGCGGCACGCTCGCCGCCGCCACCGACGACGCCTACGAGAACTACGGCGTCGACAGCTCCAAGGTCGCCTCCGTGGGCCGCTCCACCGCGCTCTCGCTCGAGTCGATCATGGCGCAGGACCCCGACTTCGTGATCATGACGGGCACCTCCGACGGCAAGCACTCCACGGGCGTCTCGCAGACCGACCTCAAGAGCTCGCTCGACGCCTCGGGCATCGCGGGCGCGTTCTTTAAGGTGAGCACCTTCGACGACTACCTGCGCATGCTGCGCGTCATGACGGCCATCACCGGCCGCGAGGACCTTTACCAAAAGAACGGTCTTGACGTGCGTGCCCAGATCAAGAAGATCGTGGCCAAATACGGCGTGAGCGCCGGCAAGAAGTCGTCGGCCCCGCGCGTGCTCGTGATGAGCTCGTACTCCAAGGGCGTCTCTGCCCAGGACTCCACCGGCATGACGGGCGCCATGCTCAAGGAGCTCGGCGCCGTCAACGTGTGCGACGAGAACCCGAGCGCGCTCACCGACTTCTCGCTCGAGTCCATCGCCGACCTCGACCCCGACTACATCTTCGTCATCTCGGTGGGCACGGGTTCGGACGCGCAGGAGCGCAACCTCGAGGAGTCCGTCTCGTCCAATCCCGCGTGGTCTGAGCTCTCGGCCGTCAAGAAGGGCAACTTCAAGGTGCTCGACAGCGCGCACTTCATGAGCAAGCCGAACGCCGAGTGGGCCGAGTCCTATAAGATTCTGGTCAAGGCGCTCAAGGCGGCAAAGTAAGGTTCTGCCGAGTCTGTCCGGCGCGCTCGGCGGGGTTTGCCGTGGGGCGAGCCGGCCGGCAGATATTCGGGCGGCCCGTGCGGTCGCCCGTTTCCGTTTGGGTGAGCGAGCGAGGGCGAGTGCAGGCCGCGTGAGCGGTGTGGTTGCTTGCGAGTCGTGCAGCGCACGCGGGTCGCAGCGGACGCGATTCGCGCGCGGCGCCGGGGCTCGTGCTTTGCCGTGCCGACGGCCTGCGGCGCAGACGATTCACGGCACATTCATCCGTAGGTCCCGTGACCTGTTGCGCGCCGGCGGCATCGCGTAGCCGCGCGACGATTTTAGAGAGGGGAGAGCGATGACCGGGAACAACCTCAGGCGCCTCAAGGGTGCCCCGACGGCCCTGCTTGCCGTGGCGGCGCTCGCCCTCGCAGCCCTGGCCGCGCTCTGCACGGGCCCGAGCTCGGCCTCGCTCTCCGACGTGCTCGCCCTGGTGCTCGGCCGCGCGATCGAGCCCGCAACCTACAACGTGATCGTGAACATTCGCATCCCGCGCGTGCTCGCCGCCGTGCTCGCCGGCTCGGCCCTGGCCGTCTCGGGCGCGCTCGTGCAGGGCGTGCTCGATAACCCCCTGGCGAGTCCGAGCGTGATCGGCATCAACTCCGGTGCGGGCCTCGCCGTGCTCGCGCTCTCGGCCTGCCCGGCCTTCATCAACGACCCGCCCCGTGAGCTTTTGCCCTTTGCGGCCTTTGCGGGGGCGCTTGCGGCGGCGGCCCTCATCTTTGCCATCTCCGCGCGCGCGGGGGTCTCGCGCCTCACCGTGGTGCTCGCGGGCGTGGCCGTCAACGCCGTGGCGGGCGCGGGCATGAACGCCGTGCTCATCTTTGCGCCCAACATCTATGTGGGGTCGACGGCGTATTTGGTGGGCGGGTTCTCGGGCGTGCTCATGCGCAATCTCATCACACCGTCGGTGCTCATAGCCTGCGGAATCATTGCCGCCTGGCTCATGGCACCGCATCTTAACGTGCTCTCGCTCGGGGCCGAGACCGCCCACGGCCTCGGCATGCGCGTGGGTGCCGTGCGCATCGGGGCGCTCGCCCTCGCGGCCCTCTTGGCCGGCGCGGCGGTGAGCTTTGGCGGGCTCATCGGCTTCGTGGGCCTCATGGTCCCGCATGCCGTGCGCCGCTTTGCGGGGCCCGACAACCGCACGCTCGTCCCGCTCTGCGCGCTCGCCGGCGCCGCGTTCGCGCTCGTTGCCGACACCGTGGCGCGCACGGCGCTCGCCCCCTACGAGCTGCCGGTGGGCATTCTGCTCTCGCTCATGGGCGGGCCGTTCTTCATCTACCTGATCATGCGCAAGAGGGGGTTCAGGGATGAGTAGCCTCAGGGCCGACGTGCCGGCTTTGGACGGCGAACGCCCCTGCATGGCGCCTGCCGCCGCAGGGGAAAATACCGGCGTCGCGCTCTCTAGCAGGGAACTTGCCGATGCATCTAACTCAACACTTGCTGTCGAGGAAAACTCGTCCCGCGCGACCGATGCGGCGTCTTCGGTTTCGGCTCCCGTCGAGGTGGCCGGCCCTGATTCCCCCGCCGCCCCCGCGCTCGAGTTCCGCGACCTCGCGTTCTCCTATACGGGCGCCCCGCTCATCCAACGCCTCTCGCTCGCCGTGCCCGCAGGCGGCGTGTTCGGTATCGTCGGCCCCAACGGGTGCGGCAAGTCCACGCTGCTCAAGCTCGCCGACGGCTTGCTCGCCCCGGCCTCGGGCGAGGTCCTTGTGGAGGGGAGTTCCGTGGCCGAGCTTTCTGCCGGCGAACGCGCGCGTCGCGTGGCGCTGCTCCCGCAGGTGCACCGCACGCCGTCGATGAGCGTGGAGTCGCTCGTGATGTGCGGACGCTATGCGCATATGGGCGCCTTCGGTCGGCCCTCAGCGGAGGACCGCGCAATCGTGGCCGATGCCCTGCGCTCGGTGCACCTGGAACACATGGCCGCGCGTTCGGCCCGCGCGCTCTCGGGCGGCGAGCGTCAGCGCGCGTTCATCGCCATGGCGCTTGCCCAGCGCGCGCGGACCCTCTTGCTCGACGAGCCCACGACCTACCTCGACGTGCGCGCGGCCCACGACACCATGGCGCTCGTGAAGAGCCTTGCCGCCGAGCGCGGCCTCACCGTGGTGATGGTGCTCCACGACCTCGACCTTGCCCTGCGCACCTGCGACCGCATGGCCGTCATGAGCGTGGGCCGCATCGCCAACGTGGGCACCCCCACCGAACTGCTTGAATGCGGCGCCCTGGAGCGCGCCTTCGATATCCGCATCGCCCCCGTGCAGACCCCCGCCGGCACCGCGCACGCCTTCTGGTGATAGGCCGGCGCGCCCGTTCGCACCCCGTTCGCGCTCGCACCGATAGCGGGCTATCTCGATTTGATATCCGAACCCACAAACATACTGGCGAGATAGGTTTATACTAGCCCGAACACATTCGCCAACACGTATCGAGATATCAGGAGTGCACCCATGGGTTACCCGTCCGTCCATCCAACCGGCACGCTCGTCTACGACAAGGAGCGCGCCTACAACGGCTACACCGTCTTTCCGACTCCCGGCGGGGCGCTTCTCATCGACATGAACGGACGCGAGGTCAACCGCTGGGCCGGCCTCGGCGGGTTCCCCAACAAACTGCTCCCGGGCGGCCAGATCTTCGGCACCTCGGGCGCGCGCGGCGGCGAGGCCGCCTACCAGGACCAGCTCGACCTCTTGCAGGTCGACTGGGACGGCAACGTGGTGTGGAGGTGGGATCATACCGAGCTCGTGGCCGACGAGGGCAAGGAGCCGAGCTGGCAGGCGCGCCAGCACCACGACTACCAGCGCGAGGGGTCGCCGGTGGGCTACTACGCCCCGGGCCTCGACCCGCGCACCGACGGCGGCAACACGCTGATCCTCACGCACGAGAACTCCTACCACCCCGAGATTTCGGACAAGCTGCTCATCGATGACAAGATCATCGAGGTCACCTGGGAGGGCGACATCGTGTGGGAGTGGCGCGCGGCCGAGTACTTCGAGGAGTTCGGCTTTGACGAGCCCGCACGCAAGGCGCTCTACAACAACCCGTCCATGCGCGGCGAGGCCGGCGGCGACTGGCTGCACATCAACTGCATCTCGGAGCTCGGCCCCAACAAGTGGGCCGACCGCGGCGACGAGCGCTTTGCCCCCGAGAACATCATCTTCGACTGCCGCAACGCCAACATCCTGGCCATCATCTCCAAAAAGACGGGCAAGATCGTCTGGAAGCTCGGCCCGCGCTTCGACGGCACCGAGGCCGAGAAGAAGATCGGCTGGATCATCGGCCAGCACCACTTCCACATGATCCCCAAGGGCCTGCCCGGCGCGGGCGACCTGCTCGTGTTCGACAACGGCGGCGCCGGCGGCTACGACGCGCCCAACGCGATGTCGCCCGACGGCACCAACGCCGTGCACCGCGACTACTCGCGCGTACTGCAGTTCAACCCCGTCACGCTCGAGATCACCTGGCAGTACACACCGCTCGAGGCCGGCTGGCTGCCCTTTGCCGACGGCTCGCGCTTCTACTCGCCGTTCATCAGCTCGGCGCAGCGCCTGCCCAACGGCAACACGCTCATCACCGAGGGCTCCGACGGCCACCTCATCGAGGTCACGCCCGACCACGACATCGTGTGGGAGTACGTGAGCCCGTACTTCAAGGCGCCGGCGCCCGGCTTTGCGAGCAACATGGTCTACCGCGCCTACCGCGCGCCCTACGAGTGGGTGCCGCAGGTGGAGCACAAGCCCGAGGTCTCCATCGAGCCCGTGGACAACGCCGCGTTCCTCGTGCCCGGGGCCTCCAACGAGAAGCTCAACGTCACCGTGGTCGACGGCATCGACCCCTACCAGACTGCGCTCACGGGCATGAACAGCGAGGACGAGGAGTCGAGCGAGGGCCACGCCGACTTCTGCATGATGCGCCTCGACATCGCGGAGCTTTCGGGCAAGAAGAGCGACAAGCCCAAGTTCGCGCTGTAGGGGAGAGACAGGCGGGCGCTTGGTTGCAACCCGCGCCTGCGCCTTCGGCGGCTTTTGGCGAGCGCGGAGGTTGCGGACATGTCGTGACCGAGCGCGCCACGGGCTCGCCAGAGGGTGTGCGCTGCATGATGGCAAAGTTGAGCCGTCCGCCGGCTCCCGCGCCCGCGCGTTCGCCCCATCCTGCGGTGGGGTATGATGGCAGGCATGTATTCGCGCGACCCCCGGAGTTCCATGGCGGATTCTCGCAACAACCAAGAGACCACGCGCCCCGACACCCGCCGGGGCGCGTTCATTACGCTCGAAGGCGTCGACGGCGCCGGCAAGTCCACCCAGGTGGCCCTGCTCGTGGCGGCGCTCGAGCACGCCGGGCGCGAGGTCGTGCGCCTGCGCGAACCGGGCGGCACGACCATCTCCGAGAAGATCCGCGCCCTTTTGCTCGACCCCGCCAACGGCGAGATGGGCGACATCTGCGAGCTCTTGCTCTACGAGGCGGCGCGCGCCCAGCTCGTCCACGAGGTCATCGCGCCGGCGCTCGCCGCCGGCAAGACGGTGGTGTGCGACCGCTTCTACGATTCCACGACCTGCTACCAGGCGTTTGCCGCCGGGCTCGACCGCGCGCAGGTCGCGCGTGCCAACGAGCTCGCGGTTAACGGCGTGCATCCCGACCTCACGCTCGTCTACGACATCGACCCCGCCGAGGCGGCCCGCCGCCGCGCCGTGCGCCAAGGCGAGGACCGCATGGAGGCCAAGGGGCTCGAGTTCCAGTACAGGGTGCGCGCGGGCTTTGCCGCGATTGCCGCGGAAGACCCGGCGCGCGTGCGTCTGATCGATGCTTCCGGCACCATCGCGGGCGTGTTCGCGGCAACGGCTGCCGAGCTGCGCGGCGCGGGCGTCGAGCTCGGCGAGGGCAGCATCGAGGCCGCCCTGGCGAGCCTCGGCACGCCTTCCGAAGGCGGTGCCCGATGACGGCCGCGGCCCCCGGCGCGAGCCCGAACCCCGAACTCGCCCAGGCGAGCCTGCTTGCCAAGCTCGACGCGCAGGACCGCGTGCGCGACTTCCTCGCCCGCGCGGTGACCTCGGGTCGTGCCTCGCAGTCGTATCTCTTCCTCGGCGCCCCGGGCGCCGGCAAGCTCGAGGCCGCATGGGCCCTCGCCCAGGCGCTCCTCTGCGAGAACGGCGGCTGCGGCGCCTGCAACAGCTGCATCCGCGTGGCGCACCGCACGCACCCCGACGTGCACTACTACACGCCCGAGAGCGCCACGGGCTACCTCATCGCCCAGGTGAGGGCCCTGCTCGACGACGTCCCCCTCGCGCCCATCCGGGGCACCTCCAAGGTCTACATCGTCAACCATGCCGAGCAGCTCCACGCCAACACCGCGAACGCCCTGCTCAAGACCATCGAGGAGCCGCCCGAGGGCGTCACGTTCATCCTGCTCGGCACCTCGTCCGATGTGATCTTGCCCACCATCGTGAGCCGCTGCCAGTGCGTGCCGTTCCGCATGGTCTCGCCCGAGGCCGCCGCCGAGAGCGTCGAGCGCGCCTGCGGCCTGCCCCGCGCGCGCTGCCGCATGGCCGTCTCGGTGGCGGGCAGCCCCGGCCGGGCACTCGAGTTCCTCAAGTCGGCCGAGCGGCAGGAGACCCGCCGCCAGGTCGTGCGCGCCGTGGCCTCCCTACCGCGCGCCGACGAGGCCGACGTGCTCGCGAGCGCCAAGCGCATCTGCGGCCTCGTGCTCCTCACCAAGAAGCAGCGCGACAAGCAGATCGAGCAGCGCGTGGACGAGGCCAAGGAGAAGAGCGGCGACTTTCTCTCGCGTGGGGCGCTCAAGCAGCTCGAGGACCGGTTCAAGCGCGAACTCAACGCCCGCGAGCGTTCGGGTATCATGGAAGAGCTGGCCTGCGTGCGCTCGCTGCTGCGCGACGTGCTCGCGCGCGTGGAGCAGATCCCCCAAGACATCGTCAACGAAGACATGGCGAGCGAGGTCGAGCTCCTGAGCGGCACGGCAACGCTTGCGGGCGCCGTCGCCGCGCTCGAGGCGGTCTCCGCCGCCGAGGCGAACGTGGCCGCCAACGTAACTCCCCAGCTGGCCGTAGAGGTCATGCTCCTCGATATCAGGAAGGCACTGAAATGCCGCTAGTCGTACCCGTCAAATTCGCATTCGCCTCGCGCGACCTGTGGTTCGATCCCAAGGACCTCGATATCGTCGAGGGCGATCACGCCATCTGCTCCACCGAGCGCGGGACCGAGATCGGCCTCGTCACGCGCGACCCGTTCGACGTGCCCAAGTCCGAGATCGGCCAGGCGCTCAAGCCCGTACTGCGCGTGGCCACCGACACCGACCTCGAGCTCGCCGACGACCTCGCCATCCAGGGCGAGGACGCCATGGTCGACTTCCGCCGGCTCATCAAGAAGAACGGGCTCGAGATGAAGCCCGTGGGCGTGGAGTACCTGTTCGGCGGCGAGAAGGCCGTCTTCTACTTTGCCGCCGAGGACCGCGTGGACTTTCGCCAGCTGGTCAAGGACCTCTCCGCCACCTTCCACATCCGCGTGGACATGCGCCAGATCGGCGTGCGCGACGAGACGCGCCTCGTGGGCGGTTTTGCGCATTGCGGCCAGGAGCTTTGCTGCGCGCGCTTCGGCGGGCAGTTCGAGCCGGTCTCGATCCGCATGGCCAAGGAGCAGGACCTGCCCCTCAACTCGTCCAAGATCTCGGGCATGTGCGGACGCCTCATGTGCTGCCTGCGCTACGAGTTCGAGGCCTACAAGGACTTCAAGAGCCGCGCGCCCAAAAAGAAGACGCTCATCGACACCCCGCTCGGCAAGGCGCGCATCCAGGAGTACAACACCCCGCGCGAGCAGCTCGTTCTTCGCCTGGAGAGCGGCAAGGCGTTCCGCGTGGACCTCTCCGACATGACCTGCACCGAGGGCTGCAAGAAGAAGGCCGAGGAGCAGGGCTGCCGCTGCCGCCCCGACTGCGTGACGCGCGACGTGCTCGAGCGCATCGACTCGCCCGAGATGCGGCTCGCGCTGCTCGAGCTCGACCGCGAGAACGGCGTCGACGTGGGCGACGGACTCGATTCGGCCGACAGGCTCGTTGCGCCTGCGCCGTCGCGCCGCAAGCGCGGCGGCCGCTCCGAGGGCGAGGGCTCCCGCGGCGGTCGCATCGGCCAGGGCCAGGGTCAGGGCCGCGGCCGCGGCAAGGGCGAGGGCACGGCCGACGAGGCACAGGGCAGCTCGCGCCGCCGTCGCAAGCGCTCGGGTGCGCCCGAGGCCGCGCAGGAGAACGCCGCTTCGCAGCAGCGCGAGGAGCGTACGCGCGGGGGCGGAATGAACCCCACGCGCCGTCGTCGCCGGCATCTTTCCGCCGAGGAGCGCGAGGACGCGTTCAAGAGCGCCGCGCAGAAGAGCGCGAGCGTGAGCAGCGGTGCCGAGCCTGCCGACGGGGCACCGCGCCAGCAGAAGGCCGCGGACCGTGCCGAGGGCGAGGCCAAGCCGGCCCGTCGCCGTCGCAGGCATTCGAGCTCGCAGCAGAAGCCCGACGTTCCCTCCGTGGCCGAACAGGTCTCGGGCGGCGAGGTCAAGGTCACGCGCCGCAAGCCGGGCGACGGCGGCGGGGCCAAGGCGGCTTCGCAGCCGGCCGCTGAGCGCGCCCCTCGTGAGGGTGCGGCCGAGGGTGCCGGGGCCGAGGGCGGCCAGAAGCGCCGCCGGCGCCGCCGCTCGCGCAAGCCCAAGCAGGGCGGCGAGGGCAACGGCTCGGGTTCCAGCGGCAACCCCGGCAACGGCGGTCAGAACTCCGGTTCCGCGTCGGCCGAATAAGCTACACTTAACGCAGCAGTCGAACCTCCTCAGCACGAGCTGGGGAGGTTCTTGCGTATGGAGCGGCTGTTCCGCACGGGCACGGCGGGGGAGGAGCGCTATCGAGCTGGCTTTGCCGCGGGGTCTGCGCCGCTCGCCGGACCCATCCGACCGTTCGGCCGAATCGCCGCGGCCGCGAGCACGGCCGCGCTCGAGACGCTCTCGCCCACGCGCTGCTGCGGGTGCGAGCGCCCGGGGAGCCTCGTCTGCGATTCCTGCTTGCGGGAGCTCACGCTCATCGACCCGCGCGAGTCGTGCCTGCGCTGCGCGGCCCCCTTTGGGCGGATGCTCTGCACCGAATGCGCGCGCGACGCCCTGCACGATGCCGCGGGAACGGCTGGCTCCGGTTCCCAATCCGCTGAGGCGGGCATGTGGCGAACAGGCGAGGCGGCGGGTATGTGGCGGACGGGTGGGGCGGTAGATTCTCAAGATGACGATTCGCGCGTCGGCGACTCTGCTGGCTTGGCGTCTGCACCTGCGTCCGCAGGCGGCTCGGGCACCAACAGTTCTGTGGACTCTCGGGATGCCGGCTCGCGCGCTGGCGCTTCCGCTGACGTGGCGTTTGGACTTGCGTCCGCAAGTGGCTCACGCATAAACATTCCTGCAGGTTCCGAGGCCGAGCGCGCTGGCGGCCCTGCTGGCTTGGTGTTTGGATCGGCGGCCGTCACTGATACACACGCCATCGATTCCGCCGGTCAGGTGTTCCTGTTTTCTGCTGAGGCCGCAGCTGGTGCGCGCGCCAACACCCTTACGTGCTCCGGCACCGAGCGCGCCGCGCAAGGCCCGCACAACGGCACCGACGCGCCCTTCGAGCGCTGCCTTGCCATGGCCACCTTCGACGGCCCGCTGCCGCGGATCATCCGCTCGTATAAAGACGCGGGCGAGCGCCGGCTCGCGCCCCTGCTCGCCGAGATGCTCCTCGACGCGCTCCTCCACGCAGAAGAGGTCGCGCCCGAGCGCTACGGCGGCATCCTCTCCGCGAGCGACGGCATCGCGTTCGTGCCCGCAACGGCTGCGGCATACCGGCGCCGTGGCTTCGACCACATGGAGGCCATCGCGCGCGAGCTCGCCCGCATGTCAGAAAAGCCGTTGGTCGATGCCCTCGTAAAACACGGCAAGACCGATCAGCGCAGCCTCGGGCGCGAGGAGCGCCGCACGCGCTCCAAGGGCGCCTACGAGTGCGTGGAGGACGTGCGCGGGCGGCACCTCCTGCTCATCGACGACGTCATCACCACCGGGGCGACCCTTCGCGCGGCCGCCGCGGAGCTCGACCGCGCCGGAGCCGCGCACATCGACGCTGTCGCCCTCGCCCGCGTGTGGTAGGGGGCCGCGTCGATGTGCGGGAGACCATGCGCGTGGCCGTGCTCCGGTTGCCTTCGCTGCCGAGCGCTTCCGACGCGTTGCCAGATGCTTGCCGTGGGCGCCTCGATGCTCGCCGCGCGCATCGGCGACCGTTTGGCGTACGCGTCACCGGGTATCGGGCGCGCGTCCTTCGTGTATGCACCGACAGCTGCCGATTAGCCTTCGCCGGCTCTCGCTTCAGCCAGCGCCGCCCCGCACTGTGCAGCATTTGTCGGCAGATTCCCGCGCGCCGATCCTTAACCTTAAACCTTACCTTTAATTGGTATAATCCCCCTGTTCCTCCCAGGCTGTGGTTGCGGGCGGGCCCAGGCGCCCTCCCTAGTCCAAGACAGACGCGGTCAAAGGGATCCACGTAAGCGACCGCGTGCGCGCGGCGCGATCATGGCGCGTCCTAGAAGTAAGTCGCACCGTCCGTTCTACTTTTGAGGCAATACCGCCTCGCGGGCGAGCGGGTTAGTCGTGAAGGCGGCTGCGGCCGCCCGAGCAAACGCCCCGGTGCGCTAGTGTGGGGTCAAATACCAGGTCAGCTGGGGTGGAGCACGCAAGAAACCGCGCCTCGCGCGCGGCTTACATACGACCGGAAGGCGGGGAAGGCAATGAAGCGCGGATTGAGGGCGCGTGCGGCACGTATCTTGGCGGGGGCGAGCGCCCTTTTGCTCGTTCTCGGGCTCGGCGGCTGCTCGTCGCAGGTCCCGTCGACGTCCAGCTACAAGGCCGAGACCGTCTCGCAGGTCATCTCGGACGAGAACCTCGTCACCCCCGGCACGCTCACCGTCGCCTTCCTGCAGGACAACGCCCCGCAGAGCATCAAGGCCGACGACGGCACGCTCACCGGCTACGCCCCCGATTACGCCCGCGCCCTCGCCGACCGTCTGGGCCTCAAGGTGGCGTTCGTGAACTCCGCCTCGGCCTCCGACGCCCTCTCGTCCAAGAAGGCCGACGTCTTCCTCGGCGCGGAGTCCGACGACAGCTCCTCCAAGGTATCGCTTGCCGGCACCTACCTCGAGGACGCCGTCTCGATCTTCGGCGCGTCGAGCGACGGCTCCCTCTCCGCGAGCACCATCGGCTCCGGCACCATCGCCGTGCAGAAGTCGTCCTCCTCGCAGGAGCAGCTGACCGACGCGGGGATCTCCGGCACCCAGCAGACCTACTCCGGGGTCAACGAGTGCTTCGAGGCGCTCACCTCCGGCAAGGTCGACTACGTCGCCTGCGGCGGCGCCGCGGGCGCCTACGTTGCGCGCATCTGCCCGGGCGTGGAGTTCCTCGGCACCGTGGGCGAGACCACGACCACCTGCGTGGCCACGCTCAAGGCATCGAGCGCCGTGACCTCCGCCGTGAGCGAGAAGGTCGAGTCCATGGAGTCCGACGGCACGCTCGACGCCGTCCACACCAAGTGGTTCGGCTCCATGCCGCTCTCGCTGAGCGACAGCCTGATCTCGGGCGTCGAGGTCAGCTCCAGCTCCAGTTCGAGCAGCTCCTCCAGCTCCAGCTCCTCGTCCTCGTCGGGCAGCACCTCGATCGGCGACAGCATCAACCAGCTCAACAGCTAGGCGCGTGCGGGCCGCATCACCCGCTAACCAATCCACATCGCTTACATGGGCGCTCAGGGCTCTCCTTTGGGGGAGCCCGTTTTCTACCTGCGGATTTGCGACCGCTAGCAAAAGCCGGCGCCGTGTGCGGCCGCGCATCGGCGTTCGGTAGCGAGCAATTTGCGAACGGCGAATCGCTTTAGCGCGGAATAAGCGCGGCCGTTTGGGTAGAACACCAACAACGGCGGCACCCCCGCCCTCCTGTAACCGAGAGATTGGAGCCACGTATGGATATCACCGTTTCCGGCCGCAAGACGACCGTCACCGATGCTCTGCGTGCGCATGTAGACGAGAAGATCGGCGAGGCCCTCAAGGTCTTCGACATCGACCCCATGACCGTCGACGTCGTTCTGCGCTACGAGAAGAACCCGGCCAACCCCAACCCGGCGATCGTCGAGTGCACCGTCCGCGCCCGCGGTTCGGTCATCCGCGTCGCCGAGCACGGCGCCGATATGTACGCGGCCATCGACCTCGCCGCCGAGAAGGTCACTCGCCAGCTCCGCAAGTTCAAGACCAAGATCGTCGACAACCGCCAAGGCGGCGCGAGCGCGGCCGAGGTCGCTCCCGTCGAGCACGTCGAGGACCTGGCCGACCTGCTGCTCCCCGAGGAGGAGGACGACCTGCTCGTGCGCGAGAAGGTCATCGACATCACCCCGATGACCGAGGAGCAGGCGCTCGTGCAGACCGACCTTCTGGGCCACGACTTCTACGTGTTCGAGAACGCCACGACCGGCCTCATCAATGTGGTGTATCACCGTAAGAATGGTGGATACGGCATCATCAAGCCCCGCATCGAGGCCCTTGACGAGTAAAATAGATAAACTTGCATGAGTTTATGGTGGCGGCCATCCCGTGCGGGGTGGCCGCCTCTCTGTTTTTCCTGAAAGGCATGGAGCACATGAGCACAGCCGCGCACGCCGGCCACAGCGACCGCTGCCGCATCGTCATCGACACCTGCGCTGACCTCACCCCCGAGATCGTCGACGCCCTCGATGTCGACATCCTCGGGTTCCCCTACATCCTCGACGGCGAGGAGTACACCGACGACATCTGGAAGACCCTGACCCCCAAGGAGTTCTACGACAAGCTCCGCGCGGGCTCCAAGGCCTCGACTTCGGCCGTCTCGCTCGGCCGCTACCTCGAGTTCTTCGGCGAATGCGCCGAGCAGGGCACGCCGACCGTGTACCTGAGCTTCACCGCGGGCCTCTCGTCGAGCTACAGCTCCGCGTGCCAGGCGGCCGAGACGGTGCGCTCCGAGCACCCGGACTTCGAGCTCTACGTGGTCGACAACGCGTCGCCTTCCGCCTCGGCTGAGCTTCTGGCCCTCGAGGCCGTGCGCCAGCGCGCGGCGGGCCTCTCGGCCAAGGAGATCGCCGACTGGGCCAACGAAGCCAAGCACTACATCCACGGCTACTTCACGCTTGACAGCCTCGACGCCCTGGCCAAGGGCGGCCGCATCCCGCCCGCGGCGGCGCAGCTCTCCAGCAAGCTCGACGTCAAGCCGGAGCTCTCCTACGACCTCTCGGGCTCGCTCTCGCTCGTGGGCGTCAACCGCGGCCGCAAGAAGGGCCTCAAGTCGCTCGTCAAGAGCTTCAAGGAGAACTACGTGCAGGACCCCACGATGCCTCTCGCCATCGTGACGGCCGACGCCGAGAAGGACGGCGACTGGCTCGAGAACGCCATCCGCAAGGAGGACGGCTGCTCCGACCTCACGATCATCCGCGGCGCGGTGGGGCCGACCCTCGGCGCGCACGTGGGGCCCGGCATGGTGGCCATCGTGTTCTGGGGCAAGAACCGGGCCGAGAAGATCTCACTCTCCGATCGCATCGCAAAGCGCGTGCGCGGCGAGGAATAACCAACAGATTCGCAGGTCATGCGGCCGTCCGAAAGGCTCCGGCCGCATAGCCGTATTTTGGCGGGCCAGCGCCCGAGCAAAAAATCGACCAAGAAAGGTAGCACATGGCAGACTGCAAGCTATCCGTGGCCTTCATCGGCACCGGCATCATGGGGGCCCCGATCGCGGGCCACATCCTCGACGCCGGATATCCCGTCACCGTGTCCAACCGCACCAAGAAGAAGGCCGAAGGGCTGATCGAGCGCGGCGCCGCATGGGCCGACTCCCCCGAGGAGGCCGCCGAGGGCGCCGACGTCGTGTTCACGATGGTCGGGTTCCCGGCCGACGTCGAGGAGCTCTACCTCTCGGGCACGGGCCTTCTCGCCACGACCAAGCCCGGCGCCTTCCTCGTGGACCTCACCACGAGCTCGCCCGACCTCGCGCGCGACATCGCCGAGGCCGCGCAGGTCTCGGGCCGCACGGCCATCGACTGTCCCGTCACGGGCGGTGAGTCGGGCGCCATCGCCGGCACGCTCACGGGCATCGTGGGCGGCACCGAGAACGACATCGCGCCGATCCGCGCGATCCTCGAGACCTTCACCGAGCGCCTCTTCTGCTTCGGCGGCGCGGGCAAGGGCCAGGCGGCCAAGCTCGCCAACCAGATCGCCCTCGCCTCGAGCATGGTCGGCATGGCCGACTCCATCGCCTTTGCCGAGCAGAGCGGCCTCGACATCGAGCAGACGCGCTCGATGATCCTCTCGGGCACCGGCAAGTCGGGCGCGCTCGAGCAGCTCGCGCCCAAGTCGCTCGACGGCGATTACAAGCCGGGCTTCATGGTGCAGCACTTCCTCAAGGACCTGCGCCTCGCCCTCTCGTACGCCGAGGACCGCGAGCTCGCGCTCCCCGGCGCCGACACCGCCTTCCACCTGTACGACATGCTCGACGCCATCGGCGGCGCCGGCCTCGGCACCCAGGCCATCACCCTGCTCTACCAGGAGGAGGCCGACGCCGTCGCGGCCGGTCTCGACTGGTCGCTCTACCAGGGCCCCATGGCCGAGGGCGAGCACGAGTGCTCCTGCGGCCACGAGCATGGCGAGGACCATGAGTGCTGCCACGGCGAGGGTCACGGTCACGAGGGCGGCTGCTGCTGCGGCCACCACGGGGAGTAGGCGCGCGTGGACAACCCGGCATTCATGGTGCTCGCCGTCGTGCTGATGATCTTCGGCATCACCGTCGGCAACAAGGTCGGCCACGACTTCGGCCGCCGCGCCGAGACCTCCCGCACCTACTGGCTCTACAACCTCGCGGCTTTCATGGGCTCGGTCGTGCTGTTCGTCATCATCGGCGTGGCCGGCCTGCCGCTCTTGCAGGGTCTCGTGATCGGCCTGCTCACGGGTTCCGTCGTGGGTCTCAAGATGGGCTATGGCGAGGCCGTGGGCCCTTGGCGCAAGTTCGACGACGCGCTCAACCTGGGCGATGCCCGCCGCCGTGCCGCCGAGGCCGCAAAGGCGGGGGAGAGCCCGGAGCGCGCGCACGCGTCCGCGAGCGCGAAGGCGCCCGCCACGAAGACCGGCCGCCGCGAGCGCCAGCTCATCTCGGTCGAGAACAAGCAAGGTCAGCATACGCATTCAGATAAGAAGAGGTAGAACATGGCAGAAACCACCCAAGAGCTCACCGCAGAGGAGACCGAGCAGCTCGAACTCGTGGAGGAGAGCGCCGACGAGCTGGCGCGCGTCGTCGAGGACCTCACGATGCGCAGCCGCCGCAAGCGCCAGTTCGCCGCCCGCGTGATCCGCCTGCTCGCCGAGCGCGATCCCGAGCGCGTGGAGCCGCATATCGACGCGCTCATCGAGGCGCTCGAGCTCAAGGAGGCCCAGACCCGCTGGGAGGTGCTCGACACCCTGACCCTCCTCGTGCCCGTCAACGCCAAGGCGATCGGCGGCGCGTTCGAGGGTGCCGAGACGGCACTTTTCGACGAGGACTCGCCCACGCTCCGCTTCTCGGCATTCCGCCTGCTCTGCACCTGGGGCGCCACCGACCGCGGCCGCTCCAAGAAGGTCTGGCCGATCGTCGACGAGGCCATCCAGTGCTACCACGGCGACATGGAGTACCGCGACATGCTCGTCTGCCTGCACGACTTCGCCTCGGGCAAGATCGAGGGCGGCGTGGCCGAGCAGCTCGCCGCGCGCCTCAAGTTCGATGCCGAGAACGGCAAGGGCGTCTACCTCAAGGCGCGCTCGAGCGAGATTTACGAAATGCTCGTTAAACGATTCAAGCTCGACACCTCCAAGAAGAAGGCCGGTGCTAAGGTCAAGAGCGATTCTGACAACGAGGCCGAGAGCGAGGAGTAACGCCATGGCACACGATGTAGTCCTGATTCCCGGAGACGGGATCGGCCCCGAGATCACGTCCGCTATGCGCCGCGTGGTCGAGGCCACGGGCGTCAAGATCAACTGGAACGTGCAGGAGGCCGGCGCCGGCGTCATGGACGAGTACGGCACGCCGCTGCCCGAGCACGTGCTCGACGCGGTCGCCGAGACCAAGGTCGCCATCAAGGGCCCCATCACCACGCCGGTGGGCACGGGCTTCCGCAGCGTCAACGTGGCGCTCCGCAAGCACTTCGACCTGTACTCCTGCGTGCGCCCCTGCCTCTCGCAGCCGGGCGACGGTTCGCGCTTCAGGGGCGTCGACCTCGTGATCGTGCGCGAGAACACCGAGGACCTCTACGCGGGCATCGAGTTCGAGCCGGACACGCCCGAGGTCTCCAAGCTCGCCGAGCTCGTGGAGGAGTCGGGCCAAAAGCCGTTCCGCGAGGACTCCGCCATCTCCATCAAGCCCATCTCCACGACCGGCAGCCGCCGCATCGTCGAGTACGCGTTCGAGTACGCGCGCCGCTGCGGCCGCAAGAAGGTCACCGCGGTGCACAAGGCGAACATCATGAAGTCCACCGACGGCCTGTTCCTGCGCGTCGCGCGCGAGGTCGCCGCCAACTACCCCGAGATCGAGTTCAACGACAAGATCGTCGACGCCACCTGCATGGGCCTCGTGCAGAACCCCGACGACTTCGACGTGCTTGTGCTGCCGAACCTCTACGGCGACATCGTCTCGGACCTCTGCGCCGGCCTCGTGGGCGGTCTCGGCATGGCTCCGGGCTCCAACATCGGCAAGGACGTGGCAATCTTTGAGGCCACGCACGGCTCTGCGCCCGATATCGCCGGTCAGGACATCGCCAACCCCACGGCCGAGATCCTCTCCGCGGCCATGATGCTCGAC
>CAVDTO010000010.1:0-20018 GCA_963611895.1 bacterium | reverse complement strand
AGACAGCCATCCCAAAGGCAGCCGGGAGCAACGCAAACCGTTGCCCCCGGTTTTTCTTTGTTGCGACGCGCTGCCCATCGACAAGCCCTTCCGTCACACAAAAAGGCTCCCGCCGCGCTTCTGCGCAACGGGAGCCTCGGCAGCTCTCTATGAAGCAGCTCAGCAGCCGGGCTCACACGTCCAACCGCAAGCCGGGCTCACGCGCCCAGCCCCAGCTACTCGCTGATCTTGTAGACCCAGCCGTGCTGATCCTCGACGGCGCCGTCCTGGATACCGGTGAGGGTCTCGCGGAGCTTCTTCATCACGGGGCCGATCTCGGTCTGGCCGGCCGGGAACACCACGGTCTCGTCGGCGCCATAGACCTTGTTGTCGATCTGGCCCACGGGCGAGATCACGGCAGCGGTGCCGCACAGGCCGCACTCAACGAAGGTGCCGGCAGCGACCTCGGACCACTCCACCGGGCGCTCGTCGACGGTGATGCCCAGGTCCTTGGCGACCTGAACGAGCGAACGACGGGTGATGGAGGGCAGGATCGAATCGGTGTGCGAACGCGGAACCACGAGGGTGCCGTCCTCCTTGACGAACAGCACGTTGGCGCCACCGGTCTCCTCAACGTAGGTGCGGCTCTCGGAGTCGAGGTAGAGGTTCTCGGCGTAGCCCTCGCGGTGAGCCTCCATCGTCGGCTTGAGGCTCATGGCGTAGTTCAGGCCGGCCTTGATGTTGCCGGTGCCGTGCGGTGCGGCGCGGTCGTACTCGGAAACGCGCAGCTTAACGGGCTTGAGGCCACCCTTGAAGTACGGACCGACCGGGGTCACGAGAATGCGGAACGTGTACTCAGGAGCGGGAGCCACGCCGATCACGTCACCGGAGCCGATCATGAAGGGGCGCACGTAGAGCGTGGCGCCCGAGCCGAAGGGCGGAACCCAAGCGGCGTTGGCGGCAACGACCTGCTTGACGGCCTCGACGAAGCGGTCCTTGGGGAAGGGCGGCATCTCGAGGCGCTCGGCGGAGCCGTACATGCGCTCGGCGTTCATGTCGGGGCGGAAGCACACGATGCTGCCGTCCTCGGTGGTGTAGGCCTTGAGGCCCTCAAAGACCTCCTGGCAATAGTGGAAGATGCCACCGCACTCGGAGACGTGCATGGTGTGGTCGGTGGTCAGGCCGCCCTCGTCCCACTCGCCGTCCTTCCAGTGGGCCTCGTAGCTGTAATCGGTCTGCATGTAGGTAAAGCTGAGGCCACCCCAGTCCAGATCCTTCTTCTCAACTGCCATTATTCGCTCCTTACTACGAACTCTGATTCTCGCGAACCCGCAGCTCGGGAGCTTGCTGGCGGCCACGTCGCAACATCGCGCCCGGGGAGCGTAGTAACCCCGCACGCGAATCGCGGCCGCCGGCGACCAGGGCCGGCGCGTTCACATGTTCGAGATTGTACTCCCCAACTTTGAACATAGGTTCAATTTCTTTAGCTAACTAAAGTTTTTCTCACTGGGACGGGGAATGCGAAGCGCGGTGAACATGCCGTAAGGGAACCGAGTCCGAACACCGGACGTCTGCCCCGCGGCCGGAGTCCGCGTCGCCCATAGGCTTCGGACCAAGAACGTCACGATCCACCACGGCGCGAGCCAACAAAAAGGGCCGAGAGCGTTACCTCTCGACCCTCTGTCTTGCTTTATCTCTAACGCGAACAGCTCGAACGCTACTCGCCCAGCTCGTCCTACGCAAAGTGGGCGCCGTTGCCGTCCTCGCCCGCGGGCTTCTTCTTGCCGAACTTGGCCTTGAGCAGGCCCACGGCCGTGGGGATCACCGAGATGAGCACGATGCCCACGATCAGCAGCTCAAAGTGGTCCTGGACCACCTGGAAGCCGCCGAAGAAGTAGCCGAGCAGCGTGAACAGCGTGGACCAGGTGACGCCGCCGAGCACGTTGAAGACCACGAAGCTGTGCCACTTCATGCCGCCCATGCCAGCGAGGAACGGCACGAACGTGCGGATGAACGGGAAGAAGCGCCCGAGGAAGATGGCGAGGTGGCCCCATTTGTCGAGAAACGCCTCGGACTTCTCGATGCGCTCGGGAGTCATGGCCTTGACCTTGCCCGAGGCGATGATGCGCTTGCCAAAGAAGTGGCCGATCATGAAGTTGCACTGGTCGCCCAGGATGGCGGCCGCCCAGGCAACGCCCAGCAGCATGAAGATGTTGAAGCCCTTGGCCGCGGCAACGCTGTCGGCCGCAAAGCAGCCGCCCGCAAAGAGCAGCGAGTCGCCGGGCAGGAACGGCATGAACACCACGCCGGTCTCGATAAAGATAATGAGGAAGATGAACCCGAACGCGGTGAGCGGGCCGGCGGCGATCCAGGCGGCGATGGCCGTGCGCGGGTCCTTGAGCAGCTCGATGATGACGTTAATAAAACCCATGGGGATTAGCCTCTCTGTTGCGGAGCGCGGTCGCGCCCGGGGCAGAAGTATACGTTCCCGCCGAGGGCCGCGCGCAACTTCCACCGACTCCCTACCGCATTACCAGCAAGAACGCATAAGCAACACGTGTCAGCTAGGCCCGAGCAGGCGGGTGGGCCATCAGAACGCCTCGAACTCCGCGAATCGGGTCGTGGGGTCCCCCGCCGTCCACTCGATATCAAAAACGATCACGCGCTCCGCCGCGTCGTCCTTGAGGTAGTAAAGCGTGAACGGAGTATCCGAGAGAGGCAGGTAACGACAGGCAAACGGGGGCCGTGCGGCCATGTATTCGGGCTCGTACGCCGGACCCATAGCGGGAAACGCCGCGAGCATCCCCACCGTCTGCTCGATGCGAGAGAGGGTTGCGGGGTACGTCACGTGCTCCTCGATAAAGTTCACCGCGTAGTCGGTCAGCTCAACGCTAAACGCCATGCTCTACCAGCCCTTCGCAGCGCGGATGTTCGCAAAGGCAGACTCGGCGCTCTGCGTTTTGCCCTCGAGAACATCGCTATATCCGCGCATCAGACCCTGGTACACCTCCATCTCGCGCTTGCGGGCTTTCTCGCGAAACGACATCACCCGGTCAAACGCCTCGGCGTCCATCACCACGACGCTCGCCTTTCCATTGCGGGTGAGATAAATGGGCTGCTGCGTCTCTTCGAGCCGATCGATGACCGCGGCTTGGTTGCGATTGAATTCCGAAAGCGAAGCGATAGCGGGCATAGCTCACTCCAAACAACGAGCTTGGCGAATACGCAACAAGTTTACTGCATATTCACTGCAATGCGCAGGTTGGAGACCAATTTGTATCTCTTGCGTATGATGAGCTTGAGAGGTGATTGAAATGAACGTGAACGACTTTATGGCAAAGCACGGCATCACCGATGCTGATCTTGACCGCATGGCCTCACCCTACGAGGATGCTAGCTTTGAGGCGGAGCCCAACGGTAAAGTGCACAGCGGTTCTCATCTGGACGCAGCCGAAAGATCTCGCGCCGCTTCTCACGACCCCCTGTCCCACCATCAACAGCAAAGTACGCATAGCAGGAGTTAGATAGCGCTCCCGCGGGCGGGTGGTGTATTAATCCTAGTGATTCGCTATACTTATGCGCTGCACATGCTGGCTGCTGGAGGGAGGACGCCCATGAGCTTTATCACCACCATTCGCGAGGACATCGCCACCGTCAAGCGCGAGGACCCCGCCGCTCAAAACGGGCTCGTCATCTTTCTCTCGTACCCCGGCCTGCACGCCAAGTGGAACCACGTGCCCGAGCACTGGCTCTGGAACCACGGCTGCAAGAGCCTGGCGCGCCTGCTCTCGCAGCTCACCCGCCACATGACCGGCGTCGAGATCCACCCCGCCGCGCAGATCGGCAAGCACTTCTTTATCGACCACGCCATGGGTGTCGTAATCGGCGAAACCACCATTGTGGGCGAGAACTGCACCCTCTACCAGGGCGTTACCCTGGGCGGCACCGGCAACGAGACCGGCAAGCGCCACCCTACCCTCGGCAACAACGTGACCGTGGGAACCGGCGCCAAGGTGCTCGGCAACATCACGATCGGCGACAACGTCAAGATCGGCGGCAACTCCGTGGTCGTCAAAGACGTGCCCGCCAACTGCACCGTGGTGGGCGTGCCGGGGCGCATCATCAAGCGTAACGGCTGCCGCGTGGTGGAGGAGACCTTTGACGCCAAGTGCCACCGCGAGTACATGCCCGACGACGCGGCCGAGCAGTCGGCCCGCAACCGCGCCTGCATCGACGAGAACGCGCGCCGCGTGACCGGCTCGAGGGCGAGGTCGCCGAGCTCAAAGCGCTCGTGCGCCAGCTTACCGAGCACGTCTCGGGAGCTTAAGGGTTAAAAGAGTGCGAACAGTAGCACTCCCGAATAACAAGTGAAACGTAAATCGCCCGAAAAGCTGAGCAGCGGGCGCCCCGCGTCTTCATCTCGCCACATCGTCAACGCAGCTGCAGGGCTGGGCGGCATTTAAAAAATAGTTTGCGAAAAATAAGCCGCAGGCCGTCTCCGCCGATTCGTCGGCCGGGCAACAGCCCCGCTCCCCCGCCGCCTCAACCCGCCCCGACGCGCATCCGTCCGCCCACCCCAAGACTCGGCCCAGCGCTGCCGCTCAGCCCACCCCAAGATAATCAACAGGTGTGGAAAAGTTACATCTTGTTGTGCATCTTGTGAGGTACCTCAATTCCTCTAGAATCCCCTCCGTACGGAACTATTTCCGCAGCTATCCCCATTCGGGGCCACATTTGTTCTAGAGGAGATTCTGCCTATGCAACAGGCCCAAACCTCACCCGAAAAACCGTTTGTGTTCGAACGCACACTCGACGCCAAGCTCATCCTGTCGATCGTCGCCACGGGCATCATGTCGTTCTCGGGCGTCTGCGTCGAGACCGCCATGAACGTCACCTTCCCCACACTCATGAGCGAGTTCGGCGTGAACACCGCCACCGTGCAGTGGCTCACCACCGCCTACCTGCTCGTTCTCGCCGCCGTGATCCCCACCTCGGGATATTTGAGCCGCCGTTTTAGGACCAAACAGGTCTTCTGCTTTGCCATGGTGTTCTACATCGCCGGCATCGTCTGCGGCATGACCGCGCAGATCTTCCCCATGCTGCTCGTGGGCCGCATCCTCGAGGGCATCGGCACCGGCGTGGCGCTGCCGCTCATGTTCAACATCATCACCGAGCAGGCGCCGCAGAAGAACCTCGGCTTCATGATGGGCGTGGGCTCGCTCGTCACCGCCGTGGCCCCGGCCGTCGGCCCCTCCGCGGGCGGCTGGCTCTCGGAGACCTTTAGCTGGCGCGCCATCTTTGCCGCCCTGCTGCCGCTGCTCATCATCGCGTTCGTGCTCGGCATGTTCGCCATCCGCCAGAGCCACGAGACCACCTCGGAGCGGTTCGACGTCCCCGGCTGGCTCGCGCTCGCGCTGAGCTTTGCCTGCCTGGTCTTTGCCATCGACGAGGGCGCCAACGTGGGCTGGACGAGCCCGCTCATCATCGGCCTGTTCGTGGCGTTCGTGGTGCTGCTCCTCGCGTTCGTGTGGCGCGAGCGCAGCTGCGAGCATCCGCTCATCCACCTCGACATCTTTAGCGACCACGGCTACGTGCTGGGCCTCGGCGTCATCATCTTCATGCAGTTCACCGTGCTCGGCCTCTCGTTCCTGCTGCCCAACTACGCACAGCTCGTGATGGGCGCCGGCCAGACCGAGGCCGGATCGGTGCTGCTCTTCGGCTGCGCCGTGGGCGCCATCATGACCCCGATCTCGGGCCAGCTCTACGACCGTCTGGGCTGCCGCGTGCCGATCCTCACGGGCCTCGCCTGCTCCTGCGTGGCGATCATCTGCTTCAACGTGCTCGCGGGCAGCATGGCCACCATCGTGATGACGGGCATCTACGTGCTCTACGCGTTTGGCCAGGGCATGATGTACGGCAACAACATGACCTGCGCGCTCAGCTTCTTGCCGGCCAAGATCAAGGCCGACGGCAACGCCATGTTCACCACGCTCACGCAGCTCTCGGGCGCCGTGGGCACGAGCGTGGCCGCCGCCATCGTGAACGCCTCGCAGACGGGCGCGACCGACATGGCCGCCGCCACTGCCGCCGGCTCCAAGAACGCGTTCATGGTGCTGCTCGTGGCCATCGCGTGCTCCATCGTCTGCGCGTTCATCGAGACGAGCAAGGCGAGCAAGCGGGTGTAAAAACGCCGCGCGAACCGTACCGCGCCCCGCCCTTTACGCGAACTGCGAGTTATACAGCGCCTCGTAGGCGCCGCCCGCTTGGAGCAGCTCCTCGTGCGTGCCCTGCTCGATGATGTTGCCGGCGCGCATGACCAAAATGAGATCGGCGTCCACGATGGTCGAGAGCCGGTGCGCGATCACAAAGCTCGTGCGCCCCTGCATGAGCACGTTCATGGCGCGGCCGATCGCCTGCTCGGTGCGCGTGTCCACGCTCGAGGTCGCCTCGTCGAGGATGAGGATCCCGGGGTTGTTGAGCAGCACGCGCGCGATGGTGAGCAGCTGGCGCTGGCCCTGGCTGATGTTCTCGGCGTCGTTGGCCACGCGCGTGTCGTAGCCCTGCGGCAGCGTGCGCACAAAGTAGTCCACCTGCGCCGCGCGGGCCGCGGCCTCCACCTCGGCGCGCGTGGCTCCCTCGCAGCCGTAGGCGATGTTCTCGGCGATCGTGCCGTCAAAGAGCCAGGCGTCCTGCAGCACCATGCCAAAGTTGCGCCTGAGCTCGCCGCGGTCCATCTGCCGCGTGTTCACGCCGTCGAGCGTGATGCGCCCGCCGTCGATCTCGTAAAAGCGCATGAGCAGGTTGATGAGCGTGGTCTTGCCCGCGCCCGTGGTGCCCACGATGGCAATCTTTTGCCCTGGCTCGGCCACGAACGACACGTCGTGCATGAGCGGGTTCTCGGGCGTGTAGCCGAACCTCACGTGCTCGAACTCAACGCGGCCGCGGATGGGCCTGCTCACATGGGCGGCGAGCTCAGGCGCCGGGTCGGGCTCGACCTCGGGCTCGTCGAGCAGGTCGAACACGCGCTCCACGCTCGCGAGCGCGTTCTGCAGCGAGTTGATGGTGTAGCCCATCTGCGTGAGCGGCTCCGACGCCCCGTAGATGTACTGGAAGAACGCCTGGAACACGCCGACGGTCATCTGCCCGGCCGCAAGCATGCCGCAGCCCGCCACCGCGATGACGATCTGCGAGAGGCGGCTCACGAAGCGGGTGGCCGGGTTCACCGCGTTGGTGAGGAAGTCGGCCTGGGCGCTCACGCGCGCCAGCTCCTCCGAGAGAGCGCGCATCTGCTCCGCGCTCTGGCGCTCGCGATTGAACGCGCGCAGCACCACGCGGCCGCTGTAGGCCTCCTCCACCGCGCCCGTGAGCTTGCCCACGCACTTCTGGCGCTCGGCCGCAACCGAGAGCGTGCGCGCGGCAACCACCTTGGTGAGCAGCAGCGCGAGCGCCGAGAAGAAGGCGAACACGCCGGTGAGCACGGGGTTGAAGCGGAACATCATGATGAGCGAGCCTGCCACGCCGCCGATGGCGATGAGCAGGGTGAGCAGCCCGCGCTGAAGCGACTCGGACATCTTGTCGAGGTCGTTGGTGGCGCGGCTCACCGTGTCGCCGGGCTTGTGGCCGTCGAAGAAGCTGAGCGGCAGGCGGTTGAGCTTGGCGCCCACGAGGTTGCGCAAGACGAGGTTGAGGCGCTCGGCAAAGCTCGCCATAACAAAGGTCTGCCCCGTGTAGACGATGGCGGCGAGCGTCCAGATCAGCAGGTAGATGGCAATCTCACGCCCGCAGTTGTCCCAGCTGACCGTGAACATGCGGCCGCTCGCGTGGGCCTCTTGGATCTTTTGCCAGAGCAGGTCGATGATGTGCGCGCTGTAGGCCGGGGCGGCTAAGCTCAGCACGGTGTAGAGGCTCACGCAGAGGATCACCACGGCAAAGCGCCAGTGCTGCCCGGCGGCGACCTTCCACAGGCGCCGCACCGTGCCCCAGGTGTCGCGCGGGACCTCGAGCTCCTCTTCCTCGTCGTCGTGCAGGCGCTCGCGGCGGCGTCGCTCGGCCTCGTCGGCCATGCGCTCGTTCTCGGCAAAGAGCTCCTCGGCCGTGAGGGCGCGGGGTTTGGGGGCAGGGGTCGCAGCGGCATCGGGGGCGGTGGCATTTGACGCGGCGAGCGTGGCAGGTGCAACTTGAGCAGAGGAGCCAGGGGTCACGCTTGGTTCAGCGGTGTCACGCGCGACCTGCGCAACAGATCTCGCGACGCTTTCCGGCGCAGCGGTCCCAGCGGCCGCGGCAGCACGCTCGTCAGCCAGCTCAGCCGAGGCGTCATCCGCTGCCTGAGCCGTAATGCCCTTGTTGAGCTCTTCCCTACTCACGCTCAACACCTCCCCTCATCTGCGACTCGGCGATGGCGCGGTACGCCTCGCAACCTTCCATGAGCTCGCTGTGCGTGCCCTTGCCCGCGATCGCGCCGTCCTTGAGCACCACGATGCAGTCGGCATGAAGGATCGTCGACACGCGCTGCGCGATGATGAGCGTGGCCGCCTCGCGCGTCTCGCTCGCGAGGGCCGCGCGCAGGGCGGCGTCGGTCTTGAAGTCGAGCGCCGAGAAGCTGTCGTCGAAGATGTAGAGGTCGGCCTGCTTCATGAGCGCGCGGGCGATGGCCAGGCGCTGGCGCTGGCCGCCCGAGAAGTTCGTGCCGCCCTGCGCAACGTGCGACTCAAGGCTGTCGGGCAGCACGAGCACGAACTGGCTCTGGGCCACCTCGAGCGCGTGGAGCATCTGCTCCTCGGTGGCGTCCTCGTTGCCGTAGCGCAGGTTGCTCGCCACCGTGCCCGAGAACAGCCAGGCCTTCTGCGGCACGTAGGCGATGCGGCGGCGGAGCTCGGACTGCGCGAGGTTGCGCACGTCGACGCCGCAAAAGCGCAGCTCGCCGGCCGTGACGTCATGAAACCTGAGCAGCAGCTTGGTGACGGTCGACTTGCCCGAACCCGTGGACCCGATGATCGCGGTGGTCTTGCCGCGCTCGCAGGTAAAGCTGAGGTCACGCAGGGCATCCTCGCTCGCGTCGTCAAAGCGGAACGCGGCATGGTCGAACTCCGCAACGGGCACAGCAGGATTCACGGCGAGCGCCGGCGCGGCATTGACAGCGGCCTCGCCCTCATTCCCCGCGGCCGCCACTGCATCTACAGCAACCACGGCCTCGCCGTTTGCAACCGGCTCGCCAGTCGCTCCGGCAGCCGAACGCTCATCTGCACCAGCAACACCATTAGCCGCGCTCTCGCCCAAGCGCACATCTCCGTCCACAATCGCGGGCTCAACTGCAAGCACCTCGCCCGCGCGCTCCAGGCAGGCCCACGCGCGCGGCAGGGTGAGGATCACCATCTGCGCCATCATGATGAAGAACAGGATGATCATGGCGTACTCGAGCACCGCCGAGATGCTCGCGATGTTCATAGCGTAGGCGCCCACGCGGTTGCCGCCGAGCCACAGGATGAGCGCCTCGGTGGTGTTGACGATGAAGAAGCTCGAGCAATCGAGCCCCGCAAAAAGGTAGTTCACCTTGATGGCCGAGCCCGCATAGTCCGAGAACACGGCGTCGAGCCGCTCCTCCTCGTGGCGCTCCTTGTTGAAGGCGCGCACCACGCGCACGCCGATAATGCTCTCGCGCAGAACCACGTTCATGCGGTCGATAAACCCCTGCAGCCGCATGAAGATCGGCGAGGCCGCGCGGATGGTGAGCACGGCGATGAGCAGCACCACGGCCACGACAACGAGCAGCGTGGCGCCCATGCTGGCATCGATCCTGAACGCCAGGGCGATGCCCACCACGGCCAAAAACGGCACGGGGAGAACCATCTGGCAGGTCATGATGATCGACTGCTGCACCACGTTGATGTCGCCGAGCGTGCGGGTGATCATGGAGCCGGTGCCGAACTCCTCAAAATCGCTGGCAGCGAGCGCGAGCGACTTCTCGTAGATGGCGCAGCGCAGGTCGCGCGCCACCACCGCGGCCAGGCGCGCGGCCAGATAGCAGCCGAGCACCGCGCCGCCCGAGGCCATGGCCGTGGCACCGAGCATGAGCAGACCGTTCTGCAGGATCTTCTGCATGTTGCCGGACGTGATGCCCTCGTTCACCATGTTCGCGAGCATGGTGGGCACGAGCAGCGTGCCCGTGCAGTCGACGAGCATCACCGCGAGCGTTAGGGCAACGAGCCCTTTGTACGGTTTAAGGAATCGAATGAGCACGTTCATCTAAGCGTTGCGCCCCCAGCGTTTCTTCTATGAACCGGTCACCGTCAACAACGTATCCAATGTTTTGTTATTAAGCACGGGGCTTCAATAAACCGCCATACGGCCCACGCACACAGAAGGGCCGCCGACGCATGGGAGACTGCGCCGGCGGCCCGTTCTAACGAATATGTTGCGACGCTTACGCTGCGGGAGCGAGCGCCTCCACGGCCTCGGAGACCACGGCCTTGCCAAACAGGTCGTGCAGGCTCTTGCCGCCGTGCCAAGCGAGCTCAACAAGCTCGGGCATGGTGGTCACGAGCTCAGAGCAGTCGGAGAAGTGCCCCTTCTCGTTGAGCTCGTCGCAGTCCTGAACGCGCCAGTAGCCGTCGGTGTGGGTCACGTAAAACTGGTGGTCGTCGACCGTATAGAACGCGCGCGTGGTGGAGCGCAGGTACTTAAGAAATCCCTCGAAGTCCGTATCGAGTGCGTTTCCGGGGTTGAACATGAGTGACCTCCTGGGAGTGCTCGTGGGCGCGGGTGCCCGGGTAAGCTGCGTAGTGTTTTTAGTTAAACGCGTCGCCAAGGTTTTTTGGAAATCGTTTAGGTGAACGGCCCCCTGCTGAGCGTGGGCGGGCAAACACGTTTTACCAACTCGCAGGGCGAACATAAGGGCGCGGCACGCAGGCGAAAGACTCCTAGGCCTGTTGAATAAAATCGGGTTTAACTGCCGGCTGCTGGCCGCCAAGGACCTGGAGAGGCGCTCGATTAGCGCGCATGAAAAGCCCGTCTTGGCGCCGACGCCGTTGCGTACCGAGGACCCTGCGCCGCGCTCGGCCTCAGCCCCCGGCTCACAGCCAGATTTCTGCAAAGCAAAGCGCGTGGCTAGTCGGGCTCGCCTTCCAAAGTCAAAGGCCGTTAAATATCCCGCACGCGGACCGCCAAAAACCTCGCAGCTAGAAGGCTCCCTCAAGTGGTATATATGGCACTGTTCAACGCCGCCTCGGGCACCGGGCGGGCCGTCGGCCCGCATGGCCGCGCCATCGCGCGCCAGCCGCCGGGCGGTTCCGCAAACAACAAGAAAGGACCCCGCATGGAAGCCATCGATTGCATGCTCACGCGCCGCAGCTGCCGTTCGTTCAACAGCACCCCCGTCCCCGCCGAGACCGTCGGCAAGATCGTCGAGGCCGGCCGCTTTGCCGCCAACGGCATGGGCAAGCAGGCTGTCACATTCGTGGTGGTCACCGACCCCGAGACCGTGGCGCAGCTCTCGGCCATGAACGCCAAGATCATGGGCACAGGGATCGACCCGTTCTACGGCGGCAAGACCGTCGTGGTCGTGCTGGCCGATGCCGAGGCGCACACCTGCGTTGAGGACGGTTCGCTCGCCATGGGCAACCTCATGAACGCCGCCCACGCGCTCGGCGTCGAGTCCATCTGGATCCACCGCGCCCAGGAGGAGTTCGAGTCGGAGGAAGGTCGCGCGCTCCTCGCCAAGTGGGGCCTGCCCTCCGACGGCAGCCTGCGCGGCGTGGGCCACTGCGTACTCGGCTACAGCGACAAGCCGGCCGCCGACCCCAAGCCCCGCCGCGAGAACGTGGTGTACGTCAAATAGGCACGATCGAAGCGCACAACCCTTGCCACTGCGACTGCCGCAGTGCTGCTGACATCTACTGCAGTACTGCGGCAGTTTTTGTAGGTACTAGTGACATTTTGCCGTCTACTGCGGTAATTACTGCGGTTACTGCTGACATTTGGCCCTCTACTGCTGACATTCGGAGCCTTACTGCTGACATTTACTGCGGTACTGCTGACATTACTGCGGTTACTAGTGACATCTACTGCAGCAGTAATGTCAGCAGTAGGCAGCAGTAGCGCGTCGTTGCCCTCGTACACCAACGGCGTTCGGCACAGGGCCGCGACTGAAGCCGACCACGCGCCCCGCGTCCGCGGCATTCGGCCACAGAAGCAAAGTCCCGCCCGCACGAACCTACATATCGATCGTGAAGTCGTTGCCGATTACCTCTTGCGTCTTCTCTTTGCACCAGGTGAGCGGGTTGCTTTGGCGCTTGAGCAGCTCGTTGGCGGCGGCTTCTTCCTCGGTGTAGCCCTTGACCATGCGCACCGAGTCTTGACCGTCGGCCCAATGCTCCACGAGCGGCGTCCACACCACCTTGGAGATCTTTACGTGGCGGAGCTTTTTGCCCTTGCCCGTTGAGCCGCCCTTAACGCGCGTGAACTTGCAGCTGAACATGCCCGAAAGAATGCAATCGGGCTTGGAGTAGCCGCTCAGGAAGTCGCCCAGGCCGTAGACCACGAGCGTTTTGCCGCCCTCGCCGCTCACCCACTCCATGGGCTGGATCACGTGCACGTGGCTGCCGATCACCAGGTCCACGCCGGCGTCGGCCAGCTCCTGCGCCTGCGTCTTCTGCGTCTCGCTCGGGTCGTTCTGGTACTCCTCGCCCCAATGCATGTAGACCACCACGGCGTCGGACACCTTGCGGGCGGCTGCAACGTCCTTTTGCATCTGCTCGGTCTCGTAGGGCACGGCATAGTACTTGTTGGGCAGTTGGTCTTGCGTGTAGCCGTTCTGCCCGTAGGAGTACGAGAGGAACGCGAATCGCAGGCCGTTGCACTCCACCACGCGGATCTTGTTGCGGTCGGCCTTGTTCTTGTAGCTGCCGATGGTCACGAGCTGGCTGCTCTTTTTTGCCCACACGCTCTGCGCGTGCTTGATGCTCGAGGTCCAGGTATCGTACGTGTGGTTGGAGTTGGTGTTCACCACGCGCCAGCCCACGTCGGCTACGGCATCGGCCATGCTGTCGGGCGTGTTGTAGCTCGGATAGCCGTTGTAGCCGTAGGCGTCGGGACCGCCGAGCGTGGTCTCTTGGTTCACGAACGAGATGTCGAAGCTCCGCACCTTCTTTTTGATGTCCTTGTAGAACGGCGCGAAGTCGTACTCGCCGTCGGTGGTTGAGCCGGTGTTGGAGTTGGCGAGGTCGATGATGTTCTGGTTGGCGAGGTTGTCGCCCACGGCGCTGAACGTGACCTTGCCGTCGCCCGTCTTGGTGGTGCGCCCGGCGTCGAGCACGACGGTGTCGCTCGTCTTGGAATTCTTGATCGCGCTCGCCGCAGCGCGCTTGAACCGCTTGCCCGTGCCGCTGGCGAACACCTTTTGCGTGGCCGTGAGCTCCTTTTTGCCAAAGAGCGAGAGGCCGCCCTGCGCGAGCGAACCGATGCCCCAAAGGGCCACGAGCAGCACGGCAACGCAGGCGAGGATGGGCAGATAACGGCGCGCGGTCTCGGCGGTTGAGGAGCGCCCGCGCATGTTGCGACGGCCGTGGGCCGAACCGTTCAGGCCGCGATGGTTGAGGTAGGTTCCCCGCTGCTTGTGGCCGCGAGCGCTGCCGCTGCGCATGGCCTTTTTGGAGCCCAGATAGTAGGCGTTGCGGGAATTCGAGCGGCCGAGGGAGCTGCCGCGGCCGGATTGCGGACGGGTGGGGTGGGCTGGTTGGGTGGGATGTCCATTGCGGGCGCTGTCGCGGTGACCGCGAGCCGCGTCGGGGCCGGCGCTCTGCGCGGGGCGAGGGCCACCGACGCCGCGGCTATTGCCGGACTGATGACCGCGTATGTTCTGCGAGCCGCGAGGGTCCTGGCCGCCGTCGAAACCCCGTCCGCCACGGCTGACGCCCTGAGACGCGCCGTGTGCACGCGAGCGGCCGCGGCCCGAACGAGCCTGACCGCGGCCCGATCCGTTCACGTTCCTATCTGTACGACCGAACACGGCGCTCCCCCTTTATCTGCCTTCTTCCTTGAGGAATCGTAGCAAACAACGCCTGGTCGCGCCCCGGCCACCCCGAGCGGCGAAAGGCGTTACCGAATCGGGCCTTTCAATCAGGCGAGCGAGGGCCCACGCGAACGACAAGCGCCGCCATCGCAAAAGGGCAAGACACCTACCCTCGCCCCCGCCAAAAGCAAAACGGGGCGGGGCCGCAACCTCAGCTGCAGCACCGCCCCGTTCAGCAGGCGTCTCATCAATAGCAACAGGCACGCAAGCCAATTGGCCCGCGCCCACGCGCGCCCTTACTCCACGGTCACGCTCTTGGCGAGGTTGCGTGGCTTGTCCACGTCGCAGCCGCGCAGCACGGCGACCTCGCGCGCGAGCAGCTGCAGCGGCACCGTGGCCGTGATGGGGCTGAACGCGTCGCGCACCTTGGGTACCCAGATCACGTGGTCGGCGACCTTGCGAATCTCCTCGTCGCCCTCGGTGGCCACGGCGATGATCTTGGCGCCGCGGGCCTCGCACTCCTTGAGGTTGCTCACGGTCTTCTCGTAGGTGGGGCTCTTGGTGGCCACGGCGATCACGGGGAACCCGGGGTCGATGAGCGCGATGGGCCCGTGCTTCATCTCGCCGGCGGCGTAGGCCTCGGCGTGCAGGTAGCTGACCTCCTTGAGCTTGAGCGCGCCCTCGTACGAGATGGCAGCGCCCATGCCGCGGCCCACGAACAGCGCCGACTGCGCGTCCTTGCAGGCGAGCGCGGCCTCGTGAACGGCCTCGCCCTGCGTGTCCATGATGTGCTGGATCATCTCGGCCGTGTCGCTCAGCTCGCGGAACAGCATGCGCGTCTGCTTGGTGGTGAGACGGTACTTGACCTGCCCGAGCAGCATGGCGAGCAGCGTCAGGCTCACGATCTGGCCGATGAAGCTCTTGGTGGAGGCCACGGCGATCTCTTTGTTGGCCTTGGTGTAGATCACGCCGTCGCTCTCGCGCGCCACAGGGCTGCCCACCACGTTGGTGATGCCAAAGACCTTGGCGCCCTTGATGCGCGCGTCGCGGATGGCGGCCAGGGTGTCGGCGGTCTCGCCCGACTGGCTCACGGCCACCACGAGCGTGGACGGAGTGATGATCGGGTCGCGGTAGCGGAACTCGCTCGCGGCCTCGACCTCGCACGGGATGCGCGCCCAGGCCTCGATGAGGTTCTTGGCCACGAGGCCCGCGTGGTAGCTGGTGCCGCAGGCGATCACGTACACGCGGTCGATGTCGTTGAGCTCCTCGAGCGAGAGGCCGAGCTCGTCGATGTCGAGCTCACCGGTGGCGCTCAGGCGGCCCACCAGGGTGTCGCGCACCACGCGCGGCTGCTCGTGGATCTCCTTGAGCATGAAGTCGGGGTAGCCGCCCTTCTCGGCCATGTCGAGGTCCCAGTCCACGTGCATGATCGCGGGCTCGATGGCCGCTCCCTGCTCGTCGGTGTACTCGATACCCTCGGGCGTGAGCTTGGCGAACTGGCCGTCCTCGAGCACCACGACGTCGCGCGTGGCGTCGATCATGGCGATGACGTCGGAGGCAACGTAGCAGCCGTGCTCGCCCTGGCCGATCACGATCGGCGAGTCCTTGCGGGCCACGGCGATCACGCCGGGCTCGTCGGCGCAGACCGCGGCCAGGCCGTAGGCGCCCACCACCTGAGTGCAGGCCTCGCGCACGGCGGCCATGAGGTCGTGGCAGCCCGCGCCGCCCTCGCCCGGAACGCCCTCGTAGGCCTCCTCGATGAGGTGCGCAAAGACCTCGGTATCGGTCTCGCTCTTGAACTCGTGGCCGCGGGCGCGCAGCTCGTCGCGCAGCTCCTGGAAGTTCTCGATGATGCCGTTGTGCACGATGGCGATCCGGCCGTCGCAGCTCGTGTGCGGGTGCGCGTTGGGCACGGAGGGCTTGCCGTGCGTGGCCCAACGGGTGTGGCCGATTCCGCAGGTGGAGGAGGCGTCGATGTTGGCGAGCTCCGACTCGAGCCCGGCCACCTTGCCCACGCGGCGGATGACGTCGATGCGGCACGCGCCGGCCTCGTCAGCGGCCTCGAGCGCCACGCCGGCCGAGTCGTAGCCGCGGTATTCCATGCGGCTCAGGCCGCCGATGAGGATGTCTTTTGCCGTCTTGGATCCGGTGTATCCAACGATTCCGCACATGCGCGTTTCCTTTCGTTGCGAGCATAGACAGCAACCCATGGTACCCGAGAAACCGCGCCCCCGGGCGCCGCTAGTGGTATCGCAACTTAGTTACCAGTCGATGCACATAAAGGGGCGGGCGCAGAAGACGAGGACGAGTGGGCATTCGGCCTGCGAACGCGAGACGTGACGTCCGACAGGACCTTCCCGCACAGGCGGCCCGGGGTGTGGTGACTCACCCCAACTCAGCCGGCACTCCCCCACTGCAGCTCAAGCTCGCCCGCCCAGCAAAAAGGCGGCCCGGGGCGTGCTGGTTCGCACGCTCCGGGCCGCCTTGTGGCTCGCATATATTCGCGTTGCGCCCTTACGCCAGGCGCGCGCCGACCTCCTTGGCCGCGAGCGGCTTGTCAAAGTTGCCGCCGGTCGCCTTATTGAGGGCACCCATGACCTGGCCCATCTGCTTCTTGCTCGTGGCGCCGAGCTCGGCGATCGTCTTCTCGATGAGCGCCACCAGCTCCTCGCCGCCGAGCTGCGCGGGCAGCAGCGACTCGAGGATCTTCACCTGCTCGGTGAGGTTGTCGGTGCGCTCCTGGTCGGTGCCTGCCTTGATCGACATCTCGAGCGTCTCGCTCGTCTGCTTGATCAGGCGCTTGATCATGTTGTTCACGTCTTCTTCGGTGGCGTCGCGGCGCTCGTTGACCTCGACGTTCTTGACCTCGCCCTTAACCTGGCGAATGATCGAAAGACGCACTTTGTCCTTGGCCTTCATGGCCGCGATCATCTCTTGCTGCAGCTCTTCGTTCGTCATGAGCTCTCTCCTATTCAGATGCGGAATCGTCGGTGGTGGTGGACTCGTCGGTGCTCTCGCTGGACTCCTCGGTCGAGCTGTCGTCGCTCGAAGAATCGTCGCTCGTGAGCGTGGTGGTCGTGCTGCTCGACGAGCTCGACGCGGTGACGCCCTTGAGGCTCACGTTGTAGGGCACGTCGGAGGGCATCTTGTTGATGACGATGTCGGCCTTCTTGGTGTACTTCTTGAGCCACGCGTCGTAGTCGTCGCTCACCTGGCTCGACTGGATGCTCTGCTTGAGGTAGCTGCGGATGGCCTTGGGCACCTGCTTGATGTCGGTGGCCGACTCATCCACGTGGAAGTACCCGGTGCACTTGATGATGTGGTAGCCGTAGCTCGACTTAACGAGCCCGCTCATCTCGCCCTCGTTGAGCGCCTGGAGCGCGCTCTCGTACTCGTCAACGAAGCTCGTGAGCTTGTCCCAGCCCACGTTGCCCTTGTTGCCCTTGGAGCCGCTGGACTTGGAGCCGGTGTCGTCGGAGTACTTCTTGACGGCCTTGTCCCAGCTGAGCTCGCCGGAGTTGATCTGGTCGAGCACCTTTTGGGCCTTCTTGCTGGCGGAACTGTCGACCTTGATGAGGATCTGCGACGACTTGCGGGCGTCGTTGTAGGTGTCGAGGCTCTCGTTGACGTTCTTGAGGAGCTTCTTGTTGGAGACCTTCTTCTTGGGCGAAACGACGTCCTTGAGCTTCTCGAGCGCGAGGCTGCTCTCGAGCGAGCTCTTGTAGGTGTCCTCGGTGTAGCCGTAGAGCGAGAGCGTGCTCAGGAACGCCTTCTTGCCGCCGGACTGCTTGCAGGCCTTCTTGAAGGCCTTCTCCACGTCGGCGTCGGTGACCTCGATGCCGTTCTCGTCCTCGGCCTGCTTGATCAGCACCTGTTGGGCGTAGGAATCGATCTGCTGCTTGCGGTAGCTCTTGGGCGTGAGGCCCTGGTCAACGAGGTACTGGGCCCACTTCTTGTCCTTTTTGTAGCCCGACTCGCGCACCGACATGATCTGCTTGGTGATCGTGTCTTCCTTGATGTTGGTGCCGTTGACCGTTGCGGCCACGCCGCCGGTGAGGGTGTAGTCCTCGCTCGAGCTGGAGTTGTTGATCACGCCCGAGCAGGCGATGCCCGTGACGGAGAGCAGCATGGCGGCGCAGCCGATGGCCACGGCGATGACCAGGCCAAATCGCTTGCCGCGGCCCGGCTTGAGGGCCTTCTTCTGCTTCTTCTTTTTGCGGAGGCCCTTGTTGGCGGCAGCCTCGGCGGCGGCGAGCTCCTCGGCCTCCTTGCGGGCGCGCTCCTCGCGGCGGGCCTTCTTGAGCTTCTTTTTGGAGGGCTTTTGCGGCTGCTTGCCCTTTTTGGGAGCGGCGGCGGTGTCGCTCGCGGCGGGCTTGGCGGCGGGAGCGGACTCGGCGGTCGCGTCGGCCTTGGGGGCGTCCGTGGCGTCGGTCTTGGCGGCCGCGTCGGCCTCGGTCTTGGCGGCGTCGGCGCCCTCGACCTCGAGGTCCTTCTTCTCGGTATCTTCTGCCATGCATGGCCTTTCTCGTAATGTTCAGACTGTTCGCTATTGTCGCATACCAACGGCCCGCCACGCCCATATGCATGCAAGCGTCAGAAACGCAAAAAGGCCCGCAGGAGCGCGAGCCTTCCTCTCAGATATGTTGGACCACCCGGCTACTTGGCCGGGTCGATGGCCACCTTGCCGCTCGGCTGCACGTGCACGCGGCCGTCGGCGAGCATCTGCACGACCTCCGGGCAGAGCGCGTGCTCCAGCTCGTGGATGTGCTCCTCGAGCTCATCCACGCTCCAGCCCTCCTTCACCGCGAGCGCGCGCTGCGCGATGATCGGGCCGTTGTCGTAGACCTCGTTGGCAAAGTGCACGGTGATGCCCGTGACCTTAACGCCGCGCTCGAACGCGTCGTCGATGGCGTGCGCGCCCACAAAGCTCGGCAGCAGCGCCGGATGCAGGTTGACCACGCGGTTCGGGTACGCCGCGAGGAGCGGCGCGTGGACCATGCGCATGTAGCCGGCCATGACCACGTACTCAACGCCGCGCTCCTTGAGCGCCGCGGCGATGACCTCGTCGGCGGCCTCGGGGTCGGCGTAGATCTCGCGCGAGAGCGTGAGCGTCTGCAGGCCCGCCTCCTCGGCGCGCCTGAGGCCATAGGCCGAGGGGCGGCTCGACACCACGAGCTCGATCGAGGCGTTCAGGCTGCCGTCGGCGATGCGATCGATGAGCGCCTGCAGGTTGGTGCCGGAGCCCGAGACGAGCACGCCGATCTTGAGCGGCTCGGCGGTATCGGTGCCCGTGGGGCGCGTGTAGGGCTCAAAGGCCAGCTCGCTTGCGTTAGCGCTCATCGGAGTAGGTCACCTCGCCCGAGCCGGCCACGCAGGCGCCCACGCGGAAGGGCTTCTCGCCCATGGCCTCGAGCGCGGCCACGGTCGCGGCCTCGTCCTCGGCGGCCACGATGATGCACAGGCCCACGCCCATGTTGAAGGTCTTGCAGGCCTCGGCCGGCGAGAGCTCGGCGTGCTCGGCCACGTAGGTGATGACGGGCGGCACGTCCCAGCCCATCTGGGAGCCGTTGCGCTCCACCACGGCGTCGACGTTCGCGGGCAGCGCGCGGTTGAGGTTCTCGGTGATGCCGCCGCCGGTGATGTGCGCGATGGCGTGCACGTTGGCGCCGCCGCGCAGCAGGTCGAGCACGGGCTTGACATAGATGCGCGTGGGGGCGAGCAGGGCGTCGGCGAGCGAGAGGCCGCCGAGCTCCTCGAGCGGCTGCTCGAGCTCGGCGCGCTTGGCCGCGGCCTCGGGCGTGCCCGGAACGATACCGTCGACGCCGATGACCTTGCGCACGAGCGAGTAGCCGTTGGAGTGCACGCCGGTGCTCGGCAGGCCGAGAACGACGTCACCCTCGCGCACGTTGGCCGGGTCGATCATCTTGGGACGGTCCACCACGCCCACGGTAAAGCCGGCAAGGTCGTAGTCGTCGGGACGCATGACGCCCGGGTGCTCGGCCATCTCGCCGCCCACGAGCGCGCAGCCCGCGAG
>CAVDTO010000009.1:0-20085 GCA_963611895.1 bacterium | reverse complement strand
CCAGATCCGGCCGGAGGGGGCCGCGGGGATTCCCGCGGCCCCCTTCTTTGCGTTTACGGGGGCCTGGTTTATTTCTGCTCTCGGCTTGAGCGGGGGCTTTGGGGGCTTATGGGCTTACAATCCCTCTTGTATGTCGATTTGCGGAGGTGAGTATGGCCGAGGCCGGTGTTGGAGTCGATCTTGTCGAGATCGACCGTATGGAACAGTTGATTGCCGAGAACCCCGAGCTGCTTACCGAGGCGTTTAGCGATGAGGAGCGATCCTTCTGCGAGAATTCGCATCGAACGATCGCCAACTACGCAGGTCGCATGGCGGCTCATGAAGCCGTCTTGAAGGCGCTGGGCTGCTCCGATTCCGACGAAGCCAAGCCTTCGGATGTTTCGGTTTCTGTTGGTGAGCGCGGACGCCCCGTCGTGAATCTCTCGGGCCGTGCGGCCGAGATCGCGCACGAGCGTGGGATCATCGAGGTCGCCCTTTCTCTTTCGCTCACCAAGGAACTCGCCGTGGCAAATGCCATGGCTATCACCGAGGACGCTCGGCCCAAACCCAAAGAAGATAAACTGAGTGAGAAGGCGAAGATCGCCCGATCGTTTAAGGAAGTCCGCTCAGTGCTCGACGACCTCGAGCGCGTTCAGGACCTTGATGCCGATGTAATCGAGGCCGCCGATGCTGTGGCCGATTCAAATAGGAGTGACGATGAAGCCAGTTCTTAGCCCCGAAGAAGTCGTAAAGCTCGAGGACATTATCGATCGCGAGGGGACGTCCAAGGCCGAGCTCATGGAGCTTGCTGGCGACTTTGCGGCAAACGTGATCGAGCGCGACGACCCCGACCACGTGCTCGTTCTCTGCGGTTTTGGCAATAACGGCGGCGATGGTTGGGTCGTGGCCGACATCCTTTCGCACAAGGGGATCACGGTCGACGTCGTCACGCCGATCGAGCCCGACGAGATTTCCTCCCAGCTCGCGCGCCACGTTGCGCGGCGCACGGCCGGCCGCGAGGTCGAGGTCATCGTTGGCCCCTCGCGCGAGGAGCTCGAGGACCTCATCGAGAAAGCCGACATCGTCGTCGACGCGATTCTTGGCACGGGATTCCATGGCGAGCTGCGCGCGCCGTTCTCGATCTGGATCCCTGCCGTGAACGAACTCGCCAAGCGCGTCGTTTCCATCGACATTCCCTCGGGCCTCGACTCGCAGACGGGCATCGTCGAGGACGTTTGCGTGCGCGCCGACGTCACCTGCACGATGATCGCCCCTAAGATCGGCCTCTACAGCGCGGACGCTCCGGAGTACACGGGCGAGATCGTCTGCGGCGAGCTCTACGAGAACCTCGACGAGGTCATCGGCGACGTGGATCACGAGGCCGAGATCGTCGAGCCGGGCGATCTGGCCGACTGCTTTGGCTCACTCCCGGCGAACATCGACAAGTACTCGCGCGGCTCGGTGCTCGTGGTGGCCGGCTCGGGTCAGTATCCGGGCGCGGCGATCATGGCCGCCAAGAGCGCGGCACGCTCGGGTGCCGGTTACGTGGCCGTGGCCGCGCCGGATGCCTGCGCCAACCTCATCCGCATGGCGCTGCCCTCGATTCCCGTGTTCTCGATTCCTTGCGACTCGCGCGGCGCGTTCGGTGCTGCCGCACGCATGACGGTGTGCGACATCGCCAAGAAGTACAGCTGCGTGGTGTGCGGCCCCGGAATCACCACAGCCTCGGGCTGCATGCAGCTCGTGAACGGCCTGCTCGAGCTCGATGTGCCGCTCATCCTCGACGCCGATGCGCTCAACTGCCTCGCCAAGATCGCCATCGGCGGCATCGATAAGACGCCCGAGATGTACCGTCGCGAGGCTCCGCTCATCCTCACCCCGCACTACCGTGAGCTCTCGCGCCTCGTGGGCGGCGACACCGTGAACGACCTCGGCACCGCCATCGCCGCGGCGCAGAAGATCCTCTGGTCTGCCGGCTCGGGCAACCTCATCGTCATCGCCAAGGGGCCGACCACGGCCATCGCGGGCGTCGAGAAGGTTCTGCTCCCCATGCACGGCCCGTCCTCGCTCGCCACGGCCGGCTCGGGCGACGTGCTCGCCGGCATCCTGGGCGGAACCATCGCCACGATGGGCGACGAGGACGCGGGCTGGGAGCTCCTGTGCGCCTATGCGGTCGCCATCCACTCCTACGCCGGCTTTGCCGCCGCCATGGAGTTCGGCGAGAAGAGCGTCATCGCCACGGACCTCATCGACCTGATCGGCGAGGCCATGCAGCTTGCCGAGAACGACGCGCTCAAGGACCTCGGCGTGTTCGACTCCGACGATGACGGCGGTGAGTAACGTGGCGAGCAGAAAACCCCTTACGCGCTGGGCCTGGGTCGAGATCGACCGCGGGGCGCTTCGCCGCAACACGCGCGCGTTCAAGTCGCTCTTGGGCCCGCGACAGCGCCTGTGCTGCGTGGTCAAGGCCGACGCCTACGGCCACGGCGCCGTGGAGTGCGCAAAGATCATGCGCACGACGGGCGCCGACATGTTCGCCGTGGCGACCGTGGACGAGGGCATCGAGCTGCGCGACGCCGACATCAAGACGCCGATTCTCCTGTTGAGCGAGCCTCCCATGGAGGCGATTCCTGCGCTCGTCGAGTACCAGATCATGCCGTCGATCTACTCCTCCGACTTTGCGCTCGCCTATGGCGAGTACGCGGTCCGGCAGGGGACGGTCGGCAAGTACCATCTCGCGATCGAGACGGGCATGAACCGCATCGGCGTGCACTACACCGAGGTACTCGAGTTCCGCCGGAGCATCGACTTTCATCGCGGGCTCGAGTGCGACGGCGTGTTCACGCACTTTGCCACGGCCGACGAGCCGGACGGCTGGGACTACAAGCTCCAGTGCCGCAGGTTCGACGAGGCCGTGACCAGCATGAAGGACGCCGGCTACGAGTGCGGCATCGTGCACTGCGATAACACGCCGGCATCTATCCTCGACCCGTCGACGCACTACGACATGATCCGCGCGGGCATCGGGCTCTACGGCCTGCAGCCCTGCGACGCATCGCGTTCGCGCATCCAGTTCGACCCCGTGATGAGCGTGCGGGCCCGCGTGACCCGCGTGGCTCACCCGGTGATGGGCGAGGGCGTGGGTTACGGCTTTATGTATCGCGTTCCGCGCACGCGCGTGCAGGTCTGCACGCTGCCGATCGGCTACGCCGACGGCCTCTCGCGCACGCTCTCGGGCCGGATGGACGTGCTCTACAACGGGGCACGCCTGCACCAGGTGGGCAACATCTGCATGGACCAGTGCATGGTGGCCATCCAGTCCAACCCGGCGCACGTGGCTCCCGAGGCCGAGCACGGCGACCTCATGACGATCGTCGGCCGCGACAACGGCGGCGAGATCACCATGGACGAGATGGCGCGCCTGCGCGGGACCATCAACTACGAGGTGGCCTGCGGGTTCGGCATGCGGCTCGAGAAGGTCTATGTCTAAGGGGCTCGCATGGGCGTGATGCACATTCCCGGGCATACCCGGCAGAAGCCGCGCGAGGTGACGCTCGATGAGATCCGGGCCGTCCTCGGCGATTGCCGCCTGTGCCAGCTTGCCCAGACGCGCCGGAACATCGTGTTCGGCACGGGCGACCCGCACGCGCGGGTGATGTTCATCGGCGAGGCCCCGGGCCGCAACGAGGACCTGCAGGGGGAGCCCTTCGTGGGCGCGGCGGGGGAGGATCTGAACGGCATCCTCTCGCTGGCGGGCCTTAAGCGCGAGGACGTCTACATCGCTAACGTGCTCAAATGCCGGCCCCCGCAGAACCGCGACCCCCAGGCCGACGAGATCCTCGCCTGCTCGCCCTTCTTGCGCGAGCAGATCAGGAGCGTCTGGCCCGACGTGATCGTGACGCTCGGGAACCCGGCCACGCACTTCGTGCTCAAGACCGAGATCGGCATCACTAAGCTCCGGGGGAGATTCCACCAGATGGGGCACTTTGTGGTGATGCCCACGTTTCATCCGGCGGCGGCGCTGCGCAACCCGGCATGGCAGGAGCTGCTGGAACAGGACTTTAGAATGCTGGGCGACTGGCTCGAGCGGCATCCGCAGCAGGCGGACGGCCCCGCGGCCTAAGGCGCCCGCAAGCTTTTTGGGAGCAGTGCTTTGACGCTAAGAAGAACGGGCGCCTGCGTATTTACGAGCGCATGTGCCGAGGACACGGAACATCTGGGCGAGCTCATCGCCCCGGCCCTGAAGGACGGCGACGTGCTGATTTTGACCGGCGGTCTCGGCGTGGGCAAGACGCACCTCACCAAGGGCGTGAGCCGCGGTTTGGGCGACGGGCACCCCGTGACGAGTCCGACGTTCTCGCTCATGGCGGTGCACGACGGCGGCCGCCTGCCGCTCTACCACTTTGACCTGTACAGGCTCGAGCACGCCTACGAGCTCGAGGACACGGGCATTTACGACGTGCTGGGCTACGAGGGCGCGTGCCTGCTTGAGTGGGGCGAGCAGTTCCAAGACGAGCTCACCGACGAGTATCTGGGCGTGGTGCTGGCGCGCGACGCGCAGGACGAGAACCTCCGCACGGTGACGCTCGAGGCACATGGCGAGCGCGCTCGCGAGCTTGCCGCTCTGATCGATAAGGCAGTTGAGAATGACGAATAAGGCAAAGCAAGATGTGGTCGTGGCGCTCGATACCGCCACGGACATGTTGGTGTGCACGGTTGCGTGGACGAATGCGGAGACGGGTGCGCGCGAGATGGCGGCCTGTGACCATATGTGCCGCCGGCATGCCAACGAGCAGCTCGTGGGCACGCTCGACGAGGCCCTGGCTAAGGCGGGCCTCGGCGCGAGCGACGTGAGCCGCATCGTGGTCGGGCGCGGGCCAGGTTCGTTCACGGGCGTGCGCATCGGCATCTCGACGGCCAAGGGCCTCGCGCGCGCGGCGAACGTGCCCCTGCTGGGCGCCTCCACGCTCGACGCCTGCGCATGGACGGCGTGGCGTTCGGGCGAGCGCGGTCTTTTGGGTGTGCTGGCCGACGCCATGCGCGGCGAGGTCTATCCGGCGCTGTACCTGCTGAGCGACGAGGGCGTTGAGCGCACATTCGATCGCGAGCGGGTCGTCAAGGCCGCCGCGGCGCTCGAGGAATGGCGCGCGCGCGACGACTGGGGCCAGATCAGGCTGACGGGCGACGGTCTCGTTCGATACGGCAAGCTGCTTGCCGAGGACGAGCTCACGCGCTGCCTCGACCGCGAGCTGTGGTGGCCCTCGGGTGAGGGGCTGCTGCGCTCCTGCGCCGAGGGCGACGGCGACCCGGCGCGCGTGCTGCCCATCTACACGCGGCTTTCGGACGCCGAGGAGAACGAGCGGAAGCGCCTGGGCCTCGCGGGGTCCGCCGCCTCGGCGACGACCGGCGTGGCCGACGAGCTGGCCGGGCGTCATCTGCAGTACCGCCCGATGGGCGCGGCCGATGCCGAGGCCGCCGCAGCGCTCGATGTCGCGTGCTTTGGCGATGCCAGCCACGAGGCCTGGAGCCCGAGCATGTTCCTCTCGGAGCTCGCGGACGACCTCCCTGCGGCGCGCAGCTGGTGGGTGGCCCACGACAACGGCGAGCTCATCGGCCTCGCGGGCGGCATGGTCGTCGACGGCAATATCGAGATCCTGGACGTGGCCGTCTCGGGCGGGCACCGCCGCCAGGGGATCGCGCGCAAGCTGCTCGGCCACGTGAGCTACGACGCGCAGATGCTCGGCTGCACCACGGCCTCGCTCGAGGTCGAGGACGGCAACGCGGGGGCCATCGCGCTCTACGAGGCGCTGGGCTTCAAGGCCGCCGGCAAGCGCCGCGGCTACTATGGCTCGGGCTCCGACGCGCTTGTCATGTGTGCCGACCTGCCGCTCGTGCTGCCGCAGGATGCCGCCTCTCCCGAGCCGACGGCCGCCGGCGTGCGCGCGTGGCCGCTTGCCGCACCGGAACGCACGGCCGAGGAGCGCGCCGAGATCGAGCGCCGCCAGATGGTGCTCGCCATCGAGAGCTCGTGCGACGAGACCGCCGTGGCCATTATCGACGCCGAGGGCAACCTGCTCGCCAACCAGGTGTCGACGCAGATCGACTTCCACGCGCGCTTTGGCGGCGTGGTGCCCGAGATCGCCTCGCGCAAGCACGTTGAGGTCATCGTGAGCGTGGTCGACGCCGCGCTCGAGGACGCCGCGCAGGCGCTCGGCCTTGAGGGCGGCGCGATTACGCCGCAGGAGCTTGCGGCCGTCGGTGTTACGCAGGGGCCGGGCCTCGTGGGCGCACTCGTGGTGGGCGTCGCCTTTGCCAAGGGGTTCGCCTATGCGGCGGGCAAGCCGCTCATCTGCGTGAACCATCTTGAGGGGCATCTCTACGCCAACCTGCTCGCGCAACCCGACCTGCGCCCGCCGTTCATCTTCACGCTCGTCTCGGGCGGGCACACGATGCTCGTGCACGTTAAGGCATGGGGCGACTACGAGGTGCTCGGCGAGACGCTCGACGACGCCGTGGGCGAGGCTTTCGACAAGGTGGCTAAGGCACTCGGCCTGGGCTACCCGGGCGGTCCGATCATCTCCAGGCTGGCCGAGACGGGCGACCCCAAGGCGATCGACTTCCCGCGTGCGCTCAATCGCAAGGGCGACTACCGGTTCTCGCTCTCGGGCCTCAAGACGGCGGTGACGCTCTACATCGAGCGCGAGACGGCGGCCGGCCGCACGATCCACCTGCCCGACCTGGCGGCCTCGTTCGAGGCTGCCGTCTTCGACGTGCAGTATAAGAAGGCAAAGAACGCCCTGCACGCGACGGGCTGCACCGAGTACTGCATCGGCGGCGGCGTCTCGGCCAATCCGCACCTGCGCGAGATGATGATCCGCAAGCTCGGACGCCAGGGGATTCGCGTGACGGTGCCGCCGCTCAACGCGTGCACCGACAACGCGGCCATGATCGCCGAGGTCGCGCGCGGCAAGTTCCAGCGCGGCGAGTTCTCGCCCATGAACGTGGACGCCGACCCCAACATGACGCTGTAGGCGCCGCGCACTTGGCTTGCGAGCTGCCCCTCCGTTTCGCTGCGAGAGCGAGGCGGAGGGGTGTTTTTGTGGCTGGTGGTACCGTGCGCAAGCTCGGGTGGGACGTTTTCATGCCGGGTGGAGTTGCATGCTAGGCCGGGCGAGAGGGTGTTCCCATGGCGATCGGAGCCGCGTTCCCCTGGGTGAGGGGAGCGCTCGCTGCGGCGACGGTGCCCCAGCCAACAGCGCTCTGCTCCCGATCAGGCGCCCGTCCGCATACCCATTTGCCGAACGTCCTGAACGCGCTTTCTCAAAATAAAGCGCGTCTTCGCAAAAAAGTCGTTGACTTTATTTCGGTAAAGTTTCATACTCCTCTTCATCCATTGGGGAGACGGAGGCATCCGGCCGCCGTCGTGATCTAAGAGGACTATCGAAGCAATGCAAACGCGTCAGCTAAACATTATCAGCGTAGTAATTATCTGACACGGGTTAGCCATAACAGCTAGCCCGTTAGATAACGGGCGGCTGATGAAAACGAGGGCCGTCGAGCGCAACCGACGGCCCTCGTTTTTTCTTGTTTCGATAGTGCTCTTGAGGAGGAAGTACATATGAACGGAGTAATGCTCATGGTCATAGCCGCGGTGGTTCTCGCCGCAGGTTATCTGTGTTATGGCCGATGGCTGGCGAACAAGTGGGGTGTCGATAAAGAGGCCCTCACGCCCGCCAAGCGCATGAAGGACGGCAAGAACTTCTCGCCCGTCTCGGCGTTCACCGCGTTCTCGCACCAGTTCAGCTCGATCTGCGGCGCCGGCCCCGTCACGGGCACCATCGTGGCCATGGCCTTCGGCTGGCTGCCCGTCGTCCTGTGGGTCCTCGTCGGTGGCATCTTCTTCGGTGCCGTGCACGACTTCGGCGCCCTCTACGCCTCGATGAAGAACAACGGCAAGTCGCTCGCCCAGCTCATCGAGAAGTACATCGGCAAGACCGGCCGTCGCCTGTTCCTGCTCTTCAGCTGGCTGTTCTGCATCACCGTCATCGCGGCCTTCACCGACATGGTCTGCGGCACCTTCAAGCTGACGAACGTCATGGACGCCAGCGGCGTCGCCACCGCGGCCGTCGACTACACCAAGTCCTACGCTGCAGGCTGCGCCGGCACGATCTCGATCCTGTTCACCTTCGTGGCCATCGCCTTCGGTTACGCCCAGAAGAAGTTCAACCTCTCCGGTGCTGCCGAGCTCGTCACCGGCGTGGTGCTCATGGTCCTCATGTTCGCCGTGGGCATGCAGTTCCCGCTCTACCTCGATAAGTTCCAGTGGTTCGCCGTCGTCATGGTCTACCTGGTCTTTGCCGGCGCCATGCCCATCAGCGTGCTCAAGACCCCGCGCGACTACCTGACCTCCATCATGATGATTGTCATGATCGTCTGCGCCGTCGTGGGCATCTTCGCCCTCAACTTCACCGGCCAGGCCACCATCACCGCGCCGATGTTCACCGGTTTCTCCTCTGCCTCCGGCATGATGTTCCCGGTCATGTTCGTCTCCGTCGCCTGCGGCGCCCTCTCCGGCTTCCACAGTCTCGTGTCCTCGGGCACCTCTTCTAAGCAGGTCTCCAACGAGGCCGACGCCGTCAAGGTCGGTTACGGCGCCATGGTCGTGGAGTCGTTCGTCGGCATCCTCGCCATCATCGTCGCCGGCATCATGTTCTCCGACATGAACACCGCCGGTACCGGCGCCCTGAACGCCGGCGTGGCCTCCACCCCGTTCCAGATCTTCGCTGCCGGCATCTCCCGCGGCATGCAGGCCTTTGGCGTCGACGCCACCGTGGCCACCGTGTTCATGACCATGAACGTCTCGGCGCTCGCCCTCACCTCGCTCGACGCCGTGGCGCGCATCGCCCGCACCTCGTTCTCCGAGTTCTTTGCCCAGACCAACGACGCCCTCGCCATCGACGCCAAGTCGGGCTACATGAAGGTCCTCGGCAACCCCTGGTTCGCCACCGTCGTCACGCTGCTCCCGGGCCTCGCCCTCGCCTTCGGCGGCTATTCCAACATCTGGCCGCTCTTCGGTGCCTCCAACCAGCTGCTTGGTGGCATGACGATGATCACCCTCGCCGTGTTCTGCAAGTGCACCGGCCGCAAGGGTTGGATGCTCTACGTGCCCGTTGCCTTCCTGCTCTGCTGCACCTTCACCTCGCTCGTCCAGAGCGCGCTCGGCTGCTACGCCGCGGTTGCCGCCTACGGCTTCTTTGGCACCATCCCCGCCGTTGGCGCGACGCCTGCCACCTCGGTTGCCGCCACCAAGGGCCTGCAGCTCGTCTTTGCCGTGCTGCTGATGGTCCTCGGCCTGATCGTTGCCGTGAACTGCCTCAAGGAGTTCTTCGGCAAGGAGGCCGGCTCCCTGCCCGACGAGGAGCCCGAGTGGACCGAGATGGGCCGTGCCGAGTATGGTCACGGCGAGCCAGTGGAGGCTTCGGTCGACGCGGATACCGCTACCGCCTAAGCTTTGAGCTTGCATAACCGGGCGCCTCGGCGCGCCTGCTGACTCGGACCGGGTACCGCCTGCGCGCGGTGCCCGGTTTTTTGCGCGTATGCAGCCCAAACGCTAGGATAGAGAGGTTTATGCATTTACAGAAAGGACGCCCTGTGGCCGTCAAGCTCTTTTCGGATTATCAGCCCAACGTCGACGCGCTCGCGCGCCGGATCGCTGCGCTCACCTCGCTGAGCTCGCGCCAGGCCGTGCCCGTGGCGGTCTCGCTGCTCGGGCGCAAGGAGCTCAAGATTAAGTCGAGCTCGCTTGCACAGGTGTTCAAGCAGGTCGATGCCGAGGTCGACACCAAGCTGGTACGCAACGAGTTCTTGGCGTCGGGGCTCATCCGCCGCATCGACGGGACGGGCAAGGACGGCAAGCCGGCGATCTATGCAATCGACGCCGTCGTGGTGGAGCCGCCTGAGGACGAGGTTGAGGCTGAAGCTGAGGGCGCGGGTGAGGTCGCGGGTGCGGCCGAGGCTGCGGCGGCTGGTGCCGATGAGTCCGCAAAGGCGGGCCAGCGCGAGAAGCTAAATGCCGAGGAAGTTGCAGCTGCCGACGCTGATGAGGCTGCGCAGCCCGGCAAGCACGCGAAGGTACAGGCCGGCAAGGCCGCGGACGATGTCGCTGCCCATGTTGAGGACGATGCGTCCACGAACGAGAAGCTTGGCGAGCCTGAGCATGAGGTCGACGCGTCCTCGAAGCACGTTGGCGCTAAAGCCGAGAGCACCGCTCCGGCTAAGAAGGGTTCTGCAAAGAAGAGCGCAAAGGTGGAGCACGAAGATGTTCCTGCTCCGGCTAGCTCTGTGGAGGAGCCGGCTCAGGGCGAGGCTGTCGAGAACGCGCCCTCCGCACGCAAGAAGCCCGCGCACGAGACGGTGGAGTTTGTCTCCAAGGTGGGCCGCGGTGCGCGCGTACACCGTCGTGCCGTGGAGCAGCAGCGCTCAGAAGAGCCGCGCCGTTCGTCAGGCGAGGGCGAGCTCGAGCAGAAGGCTAGCGTTGAGGGCGCATCCGCGGGTGAGCCTGTGGGTTCTGCCAAAAATGCTAAGCGTGAGGGCACAGCTCCGGCCTCGACCTCGGACAAATCGAGGCGCAAGCCTGCCGCCAAGAACGAGGCTGCGGATAAATCCGTGAACGAGGGCAAGAGGCCGAAGGCCCAGGCTACCGAGGCCACCGAGAAGGCTGGCGCTCCCGCAGTGCCTACAGCGTCGGCGGGAGAGAACGAGGGTTCCGACTCCGTTCAGGCTCCCAAGTCCAAGCGCCGCCGTTCGAGGAAGCCGAAGAAGGCTGCCGAGGACGCGGGCGCCGCGCAGACAAAGGCCGACGCCGAGCAGCCCAAAAAGGACGACGCCCCCTCTCATAAAAAGGAGAAGGCGCCCAAGGGTTCTGCCGGCAAGTCCAAGAAGAACGCTGGCGCCTCGGCTTCTGCGGCAAAGGATGCCAAGGGCGAGGAGGCTGCAGCCGCGCCTGACCAGCCCAGCCGCAAGACCCCGCTCGGACTCGTAAAATCCGCAGGTCAAAAGCTCGTGCGCTCCGTTCCCCTGCCCCGTACGCTTGCGCGGGCCGAGCGTGTGCGCACCGATATCGTGAAGGTCGAGAGCGGCAAGCCCGCCAAGCAGGGCGGCCGCGGTGCAAACGGCGGCCCCGCCCGCAAGCTCAACGACGACGTGGCGACGCTGGTTGCCTGGATCGACGCGGCGGCCGAGAGGGAGGTACCCTATGCCTCGCGCAGGCAGCGCGCCTACGAGATCTTCAACGACGAGAAGGCGTTCGAGGGCAAGCGCGGCGAGCGCCTCTTCAGGCGCCTGAGCGAAAAGGGCGTCAACACCATGGCGCTGCGCATCACGCCCAACCGCCCGGTGCACTTTACGGGGTTCTTCAACATCGGGTCCAACCGCCCGTTCATCATGGTCGAGAACCTCGACACCTACGACGAGATCGTGCGCCTGCTGCGCGGCCGCAAGAACGCCAAGCTCTTTGGCGTGCGCGTGGGCGGCGTGATCTTCGGCGCCGGCTGCAAGGCCGCCGTGGCGCATGCGCTCGACGACTATCTCGCAGAGATCGGCTACGACTACAAGTTCGTGTACTACGCCGGCGACATCGACCGCGAGGGCGCCAAGATCGTAGAGCAGACGCGCGCCGCGAACACCACGGAGGTGCGGCTGCACGCGGGCATGTACAAGGCCATGCTCGCCGCGCATCGCGAGCGCATCAAAGGGGGCAGGCTCTGCGAGGCGGCGTCGAGCAATCAGGGCGTTCCGCAGAACCTGGCGCTCGTCATCCGCGACCTGCCCGTGGTCACTCGCGTGCAGTTCCGCAACGTGCTGCGTGCCGGCGGGCGCATCCCGCAGGAGATCCTGACCTCGAGCGATTACCGCGATTCGGATTCCGGCGCCTTCGACCGCGCCCTGAACGGTTAGGGCGAGAGGGCCTGCGGACTAGGAGCTGTGCGATTGAGGCTAAATTGAGAGCAGAACAGGCGGCCGCCGATACGTTGGCGACCGCCTGTTTTTGTACGGTGCGTGCTCCGCTGGACAAGCGCTTGCGCGCTTGCCTCAGCTCCGCACCCTTTCGGGTTCGAATCCCCTGAGACGGCTACAAAAAAGCCCTGGCACCGGAGAGTGCCAGGGCAATTCAAAACGGGCTGGGGTAGAGGGATGTCCGCGTATCGCTTCGCGATCCGCTCCCGCTGCGGAGCCTTCGGCTCCTTGCGTGCTTCGCTGGAAAACGCTTGCGCGTTTCCTCAGCTCCGCACCCTTGCGGGTTCGAATCCCTGAAGGGGCTACGAAAAAGCCCCGGCACTTGAGAGCGCCAGGGCAATAAAAACGGGCTGGGGTAGAGGGATTCGAACCCCCGTAACCGGCACCAAAAACCGGGGTCCTGCCGCTGGACGATACCCCAATGCGGCTTATGCAGGGCTATTGCCTGCAAAGAGCTTGACTAGTTTACCTAATCGGAGAGGGCATCGCAAACGCCGTCGAGCAGGCGAACGGCGAGCGTCTGGGCGTCGCTCGTGGTGAACGTGCCGTTGTAGCGGGTCATGCCGGTGAGCTCGATGCGCAGGCGCGCGGGCTTCTTGATGGAGGCCTGCATGGCCGTGCGCAGGCGCTGCGCGAGGTTGTTGCACTCGGCGAGCGCGATGGTCGGGCGCGGCGCGGCGGTCTCGGGCAGCTCGTCGCTGGCGATCTCGAGCACGAGGTCGGCGTCGGCGGGGATGGTGGAGTCGCAGAGCGTCATGCCCGAGTCCTCGGTCGTGGCGCTGGCGATGTTCCACATGCGCGAGGCGACATTGCGGGCCACCGGGTCCTCGCCGACGACGGCAACGCGGTAGCGCTCGAGCACGTTCGCGGCGCGCGCGAACCCGATGCGGCTCTCGGCCTCGGTCACGGAGGGCTTGCCCTTCCACACGTGGTGCAGGCGGTTGATGTAGGCGTAGGTGTCTTGGAACGCCATGCCGTCGGCGAACAGGCCCACGTTCTCCTGGAACTGCTGCAGGGCGGCCTCGGTGTGCGGGCCGAAGTAGCCGTCGTCCTCGCCGCAGGCAAAGCCGAGCACGTTGAGCGCGCGCTGGAGTTCGCGCACGTCGGCGCCGTGGAAGTTAGGGAGTCGCAGGTAGAGCGTGCGGTCGCCGAGCTTGTACGAGGCGTCGACGAGCGCGCTCCAGCAGGTGATGTCGACGACGTCGCCGGTGGGCAGGCCGTTGTCGAGGCGGAACGTGTCGACGGCGCGGGCGGTGGAGACGCCGAACTCCTTGGCGGAGAGCTCGTCGTTCGCTATGGGGTAGCCCAGCTGGGCGAGGCGCGTCTGCACGTCCTCGACGGCGGCACCCGTCATTCCCTTGGTGATCGGTTCCATGCTGGTCCTTTCGATATATGAAAAGCCCCGGTGCCGGGGCGCGCGATGCGTGAATGCAACACCGAAAGTGTAACAAGTCGGGGCCATCGGGGAGGTTCTCAACCAAAAGCCTACCGCCCGGGCGGTCGATCGGCCTGCGGAAGGGCGAGGGCCGCGGCAGACGGTAGTTCGGCGCTGGAACGGGCGGCGCGCTGGCGAGCACATCGCCTGCCAGCGTGACCACCGCCGTTTGCGGCGCGCCCACCGAGCCTGAGCCGGCTCCTAGTTGAGCCGCTCCACAAAGAAGTCGGCCATTCCCAACAGGAGCTCCCTGCAGTAGGGGTCGAGCTCCACGCCCTCGAGGGCGGCCTTGGCCTTGCGCGTGAGCTCGAGCGAGTAGTCGCGCGCGTAGGCGATGGAACCCGTCTGCTCAAAGATCTGCACCGCGCGCTCGAGCTCGGCCGCATCGGTCGTGCCCGACGAGAGGATCTGCAGCAGCTCGTCGTGCGTGCCCGGGTTCGCGAGGGCATGGACCGCCACGAGCGTGCGCTTGCCCTCGGTGATGTCGGTTCTAAAGTCCTTGTTGCGGGCGCCGGCCTCGTCGATGAGGTTGAGCAGGTCGTCCTGGATCTGGAAGGCGAGCCCGGTGTGCATGCCGAACGTGCGGAGCGCCGCGACCTGCTCCTCGGAGCCGCCGCCCACGATGGCGCCGCAGGCGAGCGGGACCGCGCCGCTGTAGAAGGCGGTCTTGTGCGTGGCCATGCAGAGGTAGTCGTCCACCGAGATGTCGAAGCGGCCGTCGCGCACCCAGCCGAGGTCGAGCGCCTGGCCCTCGATGGTACGCTCGGTCATGGCGGTGAGCTCGCCGAGCAGGCGGAGCTTGACCGCATCGGTAAGCGTGTCGTCGGCGAGCACGGTGCTTGTCACCCACGAGAGGGCGAGGTCGCCGCAGTTGATGGCAAGGCCTTCGCCCTCGCTGATGTGCAGGCAGGGCTTTCCGCGCCTGAGCTGGCCGTTGTCGGCGATGTCGTCGTGGATGAGCGCGGCCGACTGAAAGAGCTCGATCGCTGCCGCCGGGCTCTTGGCCGCGGCAAAGTCGCCCCCTACGGCCTGGCACGCGAGCATGCAGATGAGGGGGCGGTGCCGCTTGCCGGCGTTCTCGGTAAAGCCGGCAAGCGGGGCGTAGAGGTAGCGCTCGATGTCGGGCCGATCGGTGCGGCTCTCAAAGAGCGAGGCGAGATAGTCGTTGATCTCGGCGTAATGGCTGCTCAGAAACGCGGCGAATGGGTTGGGCACGGCGATCGCAATCTCCTCGGGCTACTCGGCGTCGGCAAAGCCGTTGGGGTTGTGGCTCTGCCAGTTCCACGAATCGCGGCACATGTCGTCGATGTCGAACTTGGCCTCCCAGCCCATGAGCTCCTTGGCCTTGGAGCAGTCGGCGTAGTTGGCGGTGACGTCGCCGGGACGGCGCGGGTCGATCACGTAGGGGACGTCCTTGCCGCAGGCGCGGCCGAACGCCTTGATGATCTCGAGCACCGAGGTGCCCTTGCCGGTGCCGAGGTTGAAGACCTCGACGCCCTCGCGGCCATTCATCCAGGCGAGCGCGGCGGCGTGGCCGGCGGCCAGGTCGCACACGTGGATGTAGTCGCGCACGCCGGTGCCGTCGGGCGTGTCGTAGTCGTCGCCGAAGACGTGCACCTCGGAGCGCTTACCGATAGCAGTCTGCGCCACGTAGGGGAGCAGGTTGTTGGGGATGCCCTTGGGGTCCTCGCCCATGAGGCCCGAGGGGTGCGCGCCGATGGGGTTGAAGTAGCGCAGCAGCACGACGTTCCACTCGGGGTCGGCGGTGTTGAGGTCGGTGAGCATCTGCTCGATCATCCACTTGGTCCAGCCGTAGGGGTTGGTAGCCGGCTTTTTGGGGCTGGTCTCGGTGAGCGGCAGCGCGTCGGGGTCGCCATAGACGGTGGCCGAGCTCGAGAAGATGATGGACTTGCAGCCGTGCTCGCGCATGACGTCCACGAGGGTGAGCGTGTTGCCGATGTTGTTGCTGTAGTACTCGATCGGCTTGGAGACGGACTCGCCCACGGCCTTGAACCCGGCAAAGTGGATCACACGGTCGATCTCGTTATCGTTGAAGATGCACTCGAGGGCCTCGCGGTCGTTGACGTCGGCGCGGTAGAACGTGAGGTTCTTGGCGGCCTCATCGCCCACGATGGTGTCGATGCGGTCGATGACCTTTTCGGACGCGTTGGAGAGGTCGTCGACGATAACGACCTGGTAGCCGCCCTGGAGCAGCTCGACCACGGTGTGGCTGCCGATGAAGCCGGCGCCGCCGGTGACGAGAACGCAGGTGTCTTTGGGTTCGAGGGATTGCGACATTAAAGGGGCTCCTTTCTTAAGAGCACATACTGGGCAGAAGTATAGCGCAGGGGTGCTGGCGGGCCGCGGTGCCGGGCGCTGTTCGGCGAGGCGGGGCGCGGCGACCGGAGAGGCTGCACGGCAGCGGCGGCGGGGCGCGGAGCTGCAGGGCGGCGCTGGGCCGCGCAGACGTGCAAAAAAGATGGGAACGTCGGACGTGCGGCTGCGCGTTTTGTCGCATCGGCCGCGCATGCGCTACCATGTTCCCTACGTTTACGGGACATACAAACACACATCAAACGGAGCTCATATGTCACGAAAGAACGAATTGCGCGGGGACAACGCTCTCTCTTCGGCGTCTGCTCGCGATTCACTGGCGCTTACGCGTCGCGATATGTTCAAAGTCATGCTCGGCCTTGCCGGGGTCGCCGCCACGCTCGCGGCACCCACCGATGCGCTCGCGGCCGAGGCCACGCAGGAGACGCTCGACAAGCTCTCGGACGCGCAGGCCAAATACGACGAGGTGCAGGCCCAGATCGACAGCATCGCCGCGGAGTACACCAAGCTCTCGGAGAAGCAGGACGAACTGCTCAACGAGATCGAGGACGTGCAGGCCCAGATCGACAAGCAGCAGAAGAAGCTCGACAAGAAGCAGCAGGCGCTCTCGGCGCGCGTTGCGGGCAGCTACAAGGACGGCGGCGCTACCGCGCTGACGCTCCTGCTCTCGGCGAAGTCGTTCGAGGAGCTCGTCAACAACTCGTACTACATCGACAAGATCAACGCCTCCGACCGCGCGGACATCGAGGAGATCCACACCATCAAGGCAGAACTCGATTCCAAGAAGGCATCGCTCGAGGAGCTCAAGGAGCAGCAAGAAGAGCAGATGAAGGAGATGCAGTCCAAGCAGGCCGAGGCGCAGAACGTGCTCTCGAACCTCTCGGACGAGGTCAAGCAGCTGATCGAGCAGCGCGACGCCGAGATCCTCCAGGCCGCCCAAGAGGAGGAGGCCCAGCGCAAGGCCGCCGAGGCAGCTGCAGCCGCCGCGGCCGCGTCCTCGCGCTCGGGTTCCTCGGGCGGCCACGCGGGCGGCAGCGGCACGGGCACGACCCCGAGTGGTGACACCGCCACGGGCTCGGCCTCGCGCGTGGTCGCCGCCTGCCGGAGCACGCCCTCCCCGGGCTCGGGCCTGTGCGCCGCGTGGGTGTCGAACGTGTTCACGAACGCCGGCTTTGGGTTCATCGGCGGCAACGCGTGCGACATGTTCAACTCCTATTGCACGAGCTCCGACAAGAGCTCCATCAAGCCGGGCATGATCGTGGCCGTGGCATCGCATGCCGGAACCTCGGCGGGCCGAATCTACGGGCACATCGGCATCTACATCGGCAACGGCATGATGATGGACAACATCGGCTACATCCGAACGATCTCGCTCGACAGCTGGATCAGCTCGTACAACTCGATCATGACCCCGCGCTGGGGCTGGCTCGGCGGGATCGTCCTTTCGTAAGGGTTCTGCCGGCGGGCCGCGCGCGTTTGCTGTGCGCGGTCGGCGCCCTGTTCGCGGCCGGCGCCCCGCTTGCGGCGACGCTGCTTGGGGCTTCGGAGCGCCCCGGGGCTGCATGCGCGCGACCTGGGCCTGTGCCGCGTGGGGTATATTCTGGGGGCCGTTTTCAATCGTTAAGCGAGGTTGCAGATCATGCACGAACACGACTTTTTCAACGAGGACTTTCTCTGCGCGCTCGCGGGCGCGACCGACGAGGACGCCGTGCTCATGAGCGAGCCCATGCGTGACCACACCACCTTTAAGATCGGCGGCTCGGCCGACGTGATGGTGGCTCCGCACTCCGTCGATGACGCCGTGCGCGTGCTCGACCTGTGCTACCGCTGCGACATTCCGCTGACCGTCGTGGGCAACGGCTCCGACCTGCTCGTGGGCGATCGCGGCATCCGCGGCGTGGTGCTCCTGCTGCGCGAGAACCTCTCGAACATCGAGGTCGATGGCACGCGCGTGACTGCCGAGGCCGGCGCGCTCCTGCGCGACGTGGCCCTTGCCACCGCCGACGCGGAGCTTTCGGGCCTGGAGCCGCTCTGGGGGATCCCGGCCTCCGTGGGCGGAGCCTGCTTTATGAACGCGGGCGCCTACGACTCCTCGGTGAGCCAGGTGCTCGAGTCGGTGAAGGTGTACGTGCCGGCGCGCCCGGCCGAGGACGGCTCGCGCGGGAGCGGGCACGTGCTCGACTTCGACGTTGACGAGCTCAACATGGGCTACCGCAAGAGCCGCATCCACGACGAGGGCTGGACCGTGCTTTCGGCCACCTTTAGGCTCGCCCCGGGCAACGAGCGCATGATCCGTTCCGACATGGACACCTACCGCGAGAAGCGCGAGAGCAAGCAGCCGCTCGAGATGCCGAGCGCCGGCTCCACCTTCAAGCGCCCCGAGGGCCACTTTGCCGGCAAGCTAATCATGGACGCGGGCCTGCGTGGCTACACCGTGGGCGGCGCGCAGGTTTCCGAGAAGCACTGCGGCTTTGTGGTGAACACGGGCAACGCGACCGCCGCCGACGTGAACGCGGTGATCGAGCACGTGCAAGAAGAGGTCAAGCGCCAGTTCGACGTCGACCTGGAGCCCGAAGTCCGCCGCATCGGCGAGTTCTAGGCAGCAGAACCGACGGCCCGGCACATCGGTGGATTGTCCGGCATAAGGCCGCTGCACCATACTTTGCGCCAGCTACGTACCTCCTCCTTGCCGGCCCTCAAGCGCTGTTATCCACCTCGAGGAGGGCTGCTCTGCGGTTGCGACGTCTAGCTGCGAGCGATGCGAGGGCGAGGCAACGCATCAGCAAATAAACGACGTGCGCCCGCAAGGCCAAGCGAGACGCCAAAGGCGGCGAGCGCGCGCAAGGTCGATCGCGAGTTCCGCACGAGCCGGAGAGCACTTAATGTGCTCTCCGTGCGAGCAGGACTGTCTGAGCAGGCGATCTTGCGCGCTCTCGTCGCCGACCATGAGAGTCTCGGTTTCAGCCACAGGGCTGCTAAATTTACCAGCGAGCAAGACCCCTGCAGGCGCTTTACGGCACAGTTAGCGCCGTTGGCGGATACGATAACGCGCTTGACCGTTTTTGCTAAAACTCGCCGATATAATGCGGAACGTATGCGCGATGCGGGAGGTTTTGCATGCCCAACAAGGTGACGCTCAAGGAAATCGCCCGCGAGGTCGGGCTCTCGCCCTCGTCTGTCTCGCTTGTGCTCAACAACCGGCCCTGCCGCATCTCGGAGGAGAACCGCAAGCGCATCAAGGAAGTCGCCGCGCGCGAGCACTACGTTCCCAACCAGATTGCCCGCAGCCTCGTCATGCGCGAGTCGCGCACGCTGGGCATCATCGTCCCGAACATCGAGAGCCGCTTCTTTGCCGCGCTCGCGAGCAACCTCGAGAGCTGCTGCCGCGAGCAGGGCTACGCGCTGTTCATCACCAACTCGGGCGGCCTGCCCGAAAGCGACCTCGACCTCTTACACCAGCTCGTCACGCGCGGCGTCGACGGCGTGTTCATGGTCGTGGGCGACGAGATCTCCGACGACCGGGCCCTGCGCGAGGAGCTCACCCGCGTCGCCGTTCCCGTGGTGATGGTCGACCGCGCGATCGAGGGCCTGGCCTGCGACAAGGTGATGTTCGACCATGAGCTCGGCGGCTACATGGCCACGCGCCACCTGATCGAGCAGGGGCACCGGCGCATCGCCTGCTTTGTGAACGCGCGCCGCTCCATCACCGGCCGCAAACGCCTGGTGGGCTACGAGCGGGCACTACGCGGGGCCGGCATCGAGGTCGACGCGCGGCTCGAGTTCGAGAGCGAGTATTACATCAAGAGCGCCTACGAGGCGGCCGAGGCCATGCTCTCCACCGACGCGACCGCGATCTTCGCGAGCTCCGACAATATCGCGCTCGGCCTGCTCAAGCGCCTGCACGAGGTCGGCAAGCGCGTGCCCGACGACTACTCCCTGGTGAGCTACGACAACAGCGCCGCCGACGTGCTCTTTGAGCCGGCGCTCACCGCCATCGAGCAGGATCCGGCCGAGCTCGCGCGCCATGCGCTCGCGCTCATGCTCAAGAACCTGACCTCGGGCAAGTCCAAGCCCGTGGAGGAGACGCTCCGCCCGCAGCTGATCGTCAAGGACAGCGTGGCCCGGCTCCGGTAGGGGGCGGCTCTGCTGCACGCCGTATGCCGCGAGGCGCGGGTTTGCGCTCGGGCGCACCAATCTCATCGAATGCCGTGACGAGCCGCTCCACTGGGGGCGGCTCGTTGTCTCGTGCGGGCCTGGCGTTGCCGGGTTCCGAGTGTTTCGCTCGGGCGCCTATGAGACCCGAGCTGTTTGAGCCGCGCGCG
>CAVDTO010000008.1:0-20904 GCA_963611895.1 bacterium | reverse complement strand
CGATCACGCGGTTCATCGAGGCAGGGATCTCGATGAGGCCGAGCAGACTCTCCTCGTCGTCGCCACCTTCGAGCGCGCAGACGAGGTAGAGGGCCCCGTTGCGAAGGTTGGGGAAGGGGTGGCGCGGGTCGATCACGAGCGGCGAGATGACGGGCGATACGTAGGCCTGGAAGTAACGGTTCACGAAGGTGCGGTCGGCGGGGGTGAGGTCGTTCGCGCTCGCGCGGTGGATGCCGTGCGCCTCGAGGTCGGCCTCGAGGCCGCTGAAGATCGCGCCCCAGCGGTCGAGCATGCCGGGAAGCCTGCCCATGACCTCGTCGACCTGCTCTGCGGGCGTGAGGTTGCTCTTGTTGTCGCGCGGCTGGCGCTTGAGCGTGGCGAGGTCGGAGAGGCCGCCCACGCGCACCATGAGGAACTCGTCGAGGTTCGACTCGAAGATCGCGGCGAACTTGAGCCGCTCGAACAGCGGCACGCTCACGTCTGCCGCCTCGTCGAGCACGCGCTCGTCGAAGCGCAGCCAGCTGAGCTCGCGGTTCTGGGTGTAGCTGAAGTCGTGCTTGGCCTTGGGGGCCAGCGCCTTCGCCTTCTTCTCGGCCTTCGATGCCATGGGTTCTCCTTTTGTATCGCGGGGCCGCGCGGGCGGCCGCATGAAAATTCGTATAGCTACCAATGTAGCCCCTTGCGCGGACGCCTGCGCCCGCGCGCGAGAAGCCTTAACAACTTCTTACGTGCAATCGGTCGCCTTATGGGAGCGCGCACTCCACCATGGTAGATTGGCGCGCCGCAACGGTACAGGTAAAATACCCTGTATTTACGAAACCGCGGGTGTCCCGATGACGCCGGCCGACGGGCGCTCCGCCCGCCCAACAAGAAGAGGAACCGCATGTCTTTGGGTCTTCATGGTCTCCATGTAACGTCGGAAATCGGCGCGCTCAAGCGCGTCTGCCTCCATCGCCCCGGCGACGAGCTGCTCAATCTCCAGCCCTCCAGGCTCGGGAGCTACCTCTTTGACGACGTTCCCTACCTCGCCGACGCCCAGGCGGAGCACGACGCCTTCGCCGACACCCTGCGCGCCGCCGGCGCCGAGGTCGTCTACCTCGAGAACCTCGTGGCCGAGGTCTTCGATGCCGTGCCGGGCACGCGCGAGGAGTTCCTGACCCAGTACATCGAGGAGTCGGGCGTCTCGGGCCGCGTCATGCCGGGCGTGGTGCGCGAGAAGCTCGATTCCATCACCGATAACCTCGAGTTCGTGAAGAAGACCATGGCCGGCCTCACCAAGCGCGAGGTTGAGCTACCGCACAACTCCTCGGCCACGCTCGACGCCCTCGTGAACATCGAGACCGAGCCCAACCTCATCATCGAGCCCATGCCCAACCTCTACTTCACGCGCGACCCGTTCGCCGTGATCGGCGAGGGCGTGGCGCTCAACCGCATGTTCTCGCGCACGCGCAGCCGCGAGACCATCTACGGCAAGTACGTCTTCAAGTACCACCCCGAGCTCAGGAACTCGGCGCTGTTCTACCGCCGCCGCGCCCAGTTCCATATCGAGGGCGGCGACATCCTCAACTTCAATGAGCGCACGCTCGCCGTCGGCATCAGTCAGCGCACGCAGGCGGCCGCCATCGACGTGCTCGCGCAGCATATCTTTTGGGATTCCGATTCCAAGGTCGAGCGCATCCTCGCGCTCGCGATCCCCGTCTCGCGCGCATTCATGCATCTCGACACGGTGTTCACGCAGGTCGACGTCGACAAGTTCACGGTCTACCCGGGCATCGTCGGCACGCTCAAGGTCTACGAGCTCACGCCCGGGCGCACCCCCGGCGACGTCAAGATCCGCGAGATCGACGACACGCTCGAGCACATCCTGGCCGATGCCTGCGGCGTCGACGCCGTCAAGCTCATCCCCTGCGGCGGCGACGACCCGATCGCTTCGGAGCGCGAGCAATGGAACGATGCCACCAACACGCTCGCCGTGGCACCGGGCAAGATCTGCGTGTACGCGCGCAACAACGTCACCAACGACCTGCTCTACAAGGAGGGCCTCGACCTCTTGGTCGTGCCGGCAGCCGAGCTCTCGCGCGGCCGCGGTGGCCCCCGCTGCATGAGCATGCCGTTCGTGCGCGCCGACGTCTAGGCCTTTGAGAGCCGCGCACGTGCTCGATGAGATGCCTCCTGTTTCTTGGACAACGAGAAACGGGAGGCATTTTTATGTGCGCGGATACGCGCGGGGCCTGTTTGGCTGGCACTTGAGCTCGGGACGGCAAGACAAGTGCACCTTCACTAAACTGGCCACAGCCCAGACGCCGTGTCATTGTGTGCTCTGCGCGGCCCTGGCGCCGCGGTGCTGCAACGCGTGCTCTACCGTGCTAAAGTGTTGGCCATTCTGAATAAGACCACGCTAGCGGCCCGCGCGAAGCACCCGGGCCCGAAAGGAGCACCATGGGCGTCAACCTCTCCGGCAGGAACTTCCTCAAGCTGCTCGACTTCTCCACCGAGGAGATCGAGTACCTGCTCAAGCTCTCCCGCAACTTCAAGGACATGAAGCGCGCCGGCGTGCCCCATCGCTACCTCGAGGGCAAGAACATCGTGCTGCTGTTCCAGAAGACCTCCACGCGCACCCGCTGCGCCTTCGAGGTGGGCGGCATGGACCTCGGCATGGGCGTGACCTACCTCGACCCGGCGAGCTCGCAGATGGGCAAGAAGGAGTCCATCGAGGACACCGCCCGCGTGCTCGGCCGCATGTACGACGGCATCGAGTTCCGCGGCTTCGACCACGCGGACGTGGAGGAGCTTGCCGCCAACGCCGGCGTTCCCGTGTGGAACGGCCTCACCACCGAGTGGCACCCCACGCAGATGCTCGCCGACATCCTCACCGTGCAGGAGAACTTCAACTACGACATCAAGGGCCGCACGCTCGTGTTCATGGGCGACGCCAAGAACAACGTGGCGCGCTCGCTCATGGTCGTGTGCGCCAAGCTCGGCATGAACTTCGTGGCCTGCGGTCCCGAGAGCTGCATGCCCACCGCTGACGTGATCGACGCTTGCCAGCCCATCGCCGCCGAGAACGGCTGCACCATCAAGCTCACGCAGGACGTGGCCGACGCCTGCACCGGTGCCGACGTCATCTACACCGACGTGTGGGTCTCGATGGGCGAGCCCGACGAGGTCTGGGAGAGCCGCATCCGCGACCTCACGCCCTACCGCGTGACCGCCGACGTCATGGCGCTCGCCAAGCCCGAGGCTATCTTCCTCCACTGCCTGCCGAGCTTCCACGACACCAACACCCAGATCGGTGCCGAGAAGGCCGAGCAGTACGGCATCACCGAGCAGGAGGTCACCGACGAGGTGTTCGAGTCCAAGCAGTCCAAGGTCTTCGACGAGGCCGAGAACCGCATGCACACCATCAAGGCCGTGATGTACGCGACCCTCAAGTAGGTTCGCGCGACCTCGATCCGAGCTCTTTGGCGCCCACGTTGGCCCCGCCTGTTTTGGCGGCGCGAACGTGGGCGCTATTTGTTTGACCCGCGACGTCCCCCTGCCGTCTAAGATAGAGGGCGGGCATTTGCCCGTCTGCACGTTTTGCGATCCGAAAGGCCCGAGGCCATGACCGATACCGCCAAGAAAAAGCGAGAGATGCCCTCCTCGCTCACGATCCTTCTCCTGCTGCTCGTTTTGGTTGCGCTGGTGGCGCTGGTCACGAGCGCGCTCGCTCCCAAGGAGGTCGCGGCGCCCGCGCTGAGCGACCTGCTCATGGCCCCGGTGCGCGGCTTCGCGGACGCCCTTCCGGTCTGCCTCTTCGTGCTGATCTTGGGCGGCTATCTCAGCGTTATCGCCAAGACGGGCGCGCTCGACACGGGGATCGCCGCGCTCGTCAACAAGTTCCACGGCAACGAGCTCATGATCATCCCGGTCGTCATGGTCGTGCTTTCGCTCGGCGGCACCACCTACGGCATGTGCGAGGAGACCGTTCCCTTCTACACGCTGCTTGCCGCCACGATGATGGCCGCCGGCTTCGACCCGCTGGTCGGAGCGGCCACGGTACTCTTGGGCGCCGGCGCCGGCTGCCTCGGCCCCACGGTCAATCCGTTCTCCGTGGGCGCGGCCCTCGATACGCTCAGGAGCTCAGGGATCAAATGCGACCAGTCCATCATCATCGGGCTCGGTGCGCTGCTCTGGGTGGTCACCACCGGCATCTGCATCTTCTTCGTGATGTCGTACGCCAAGAAGGTCAAGGCCAACAAGGGTTCGACGATCCTCTCGAAGCAGGAGCTCGCGAGCGCCGAAGAGGTTTTCGGTTCCGCTTCCAAGGCTGCTTCCGGCGATGTTAAGCTTACCGGCCGTCAAAAGGCCGTGATCGGCGTCTTCGCCTTCACGTTCGTCGTCATGATCGCGGGTTTCGTCCCGTGGGAAGACTTCGGCATCACCTTCTGGACCGGCTGGTCGGCATTCATCACCGGCGTGCCCATCGGCCAGTGGTATTTCGACGAGGCTTCCACCTGGTTCGTCGTCATGGCCCTCGTCATCGGCGTCGTCGGCGGCCTGAACGAGGAGGAGATCGTCGGCGCGTTCGTTTCGGGCGTAGCCGACATGGTCGGGGTCGTTTTGGGTATCGCCCTCGCGCGCGGCGTCTCGCTCGTCATGGCGTCCACCGAATTCGACCAATTCGTGCTCAAGCATGCCGCCGATGCGCTCTCAGGCGTTTCGGGCGTCGTCTTTACCCCCATGAGCTACCTTGTTTACCTGGTGCTTTCGTTCCTCATTCCGTCCACCTCGGGCATGGCCTCGGTCTCCATGCCGATCATGGGGCCGCTTGCTCAGGGCCTGGGATTTAGGCCTGAGGTCATGGTGCAGGTCATGGCTGCCGCCAACGGCCTCGTGAACTTCTTCACGCCCACGTCGGGCGTGATCATCGGCGGTCTTGCGCTCGCGCGTGTGGAGCTGGCCACCTGGCTCAAGTTCGCGTTTAAGGTCGTTATCGCGGTCGGCATCGCCTCGGTGGCGATCCTGACCGTCGCCATGTTGGTGCTGTAGCAGCCCTCTTCGGTGTGGCTCGGTTTTCGGGTCGCCTGCGGCTTTCTTTTCTGCGTTCCGTCTTTTGGACTGCCGGCCTCGGCTTTCTTGCGAGGGAACTTATTTTAAGGACCGCTTTTACAACCAGGCATTAGCCTTCGTTGTACCCGGGCCGCGGAGCCCGGGCACATTTTTGGGTAAGCTCTGCTTACGTATTCCGACCAGAGGGGGAGCCATGGCCACCGAATCGCATCGCATTCGTCTGCCGCATATCGTCTATATCATCCTTGCCGTGGCGCTCGTCGCCTGCGGCGTGCTCGCCTCGCAGCTGTGGCAGCGCATGAGCGAGCCGACCGTGCATCTCGACACGACGACCGTGACCACCCAGCTCAAGAAGTGCCAAGACCTGGTCTCCGCCAAGCTCGAGTATCGCGGCCTCGTGACCTACGAGGAGGGCGACATCGACTGGATCAACAAAAAGGGCTTCACCATGGTCTACGACGCCACCGTGTCGGCTGGCGTCGATCTTTCGGAGGCCGAGGTGAGCGTGGACGGGCGCAACATCTCGATCGTGCTGCCCCGGGCAAAGCGGCAGTCGGTGAGCATCGATCCCGACTCGCTCACCTTCTACGACGAGAAGTTCGCGCTCTTCAACTGGCAGGACCGCACCGACACGGCCGAGGCGCTCAAGCTCGCCGAGAAGGACGTTAAGGCCAAGGTCGCCAAGAGCAAGCTCATCAAGACCGCCAACAAACAGGCCAAGCAGACCGTGGAGACGCTTTTTGCGCCCCTCACCGGCGAGGACGGCTACACGCTCTCGGTGACGGTTAAAGATGCCTAGGCTGTGCGCTTATTAACATCAAAACGAGACGATAAAACGTTTTCACAGGGTGTTGTTTGCCGCGCAACAGCACCTAAAACGTGGGGAAACCGTGTTTCTGCCCCTGTTCGATGATTAGCGCGTTTGCACAATGGGGACACCCAATAAAAGTTGTAAACTGCTAATGGGAGAGCTAACTGCGGGTTGAGCGTCCAGCATGTGCGTGCGAGCGATTCGCACGCGAAGGGAGCGCGCCCCGCGTTTAGAAGCCTAATTTACGGTCCGTCGGGAGAGCGGCCGCGTGTTTATGGGTACCGGCAGTTGGGTTCGGGCCGACTATTCGGCGCGTGAGCAGGGACGGAGCAGGGCTATGGCTGGCAGGGGTCGAGCAAGCGTTGCAGACATGAAACGAGTGGAGTTCGCGGCGATTCGCGCCCTTGATGCCGCCGGGGCGCTCGACGGGCAGCCGGTCTCGATCTCGCGCCGCAAGCTCGGCGACGCCATCGGGGTCTCGCCCTTCCGCGCCCGTGCGGCGCTCGACCGCCTGCAAGAAGACGGTCTGATCGAGATGGTGGAGCGCTACGGCGACGACGGGGCCCAGATGCCCAACGGCATTCGGCTCACGGAGACGGGCCGGTGGTTCCTCGAGGGGTTCGCAGCCGGCAGGAACGAGGCGCTCGAGGAGTTAACGCACGCGGAGTCGGCCTCTTAAGCCTCAAGCCTTTCAAACATGAAGGCCGGGGCGCAAAGCACGAAGTCCAAAGGCCGGGCCTCGCCGCACGCCGGTGGGGCCCGGCATCTTTTTGCGCCCGGCGATTTGAATTTTATTTCGATTCCCGTATGACGCGTTCGCGTCCGGGGTCTGCATGTACAATGAAGACCCGTGAAGAGACAGAGAGCTTCTACGGGAAAGCGCAGGTAATCAAATATGACCAAGCATGTGTTCGTCACCGGTGGCGTCGTTTCGTCCCTGGGCAAGGGCATCACGGCCGCCTCGCTCGGCCGACTCCTCAAGGCGCGCGGCTACAAGGTGACCATGCAGAAGGCCGACCCCTACCTCAACGTCGACCCGGGCACCATGAGCCCCTTCCAGCACGGCGAGGTCTTCGTGACTGAGGACGGCTACGAGTCCGACCTCGACCTCGGCCACTACGAGCGCTTCATCGACGAGAACCTCACGCGCGACTCCAACTTCACCACGGGCGCCATCTACAAGAGCCTGATCGCCCGCGAGCGCCGCGGCGACTACCTCGGCGGCACCGTGCAGGTGATCCCGCACGTCACCAACGCCATCAAGGACAAGTTCCGCCGCGTTGAGGAGCAGACCGGCTCCGACGTGGTCATCACCGAGCTCGGCGGCACCATCGGCGACATCGAGAGCCAGCCGTTCGTGGAGGCCATCCGCCAGTACCGCAAGGAGGCCGGCCCCGAGAACGTGTGCTACATCCACGTGAGCCTCGTTCCCTACATCGCCGCCGCCCACGAGGTCAAGACCAAGCCCACGCAGCACTCCGTCAAGGAGCTCCGCAGCTTCGGCATCCAGCCCGACATCATCGTCCTGCGCTCCGACCACGAGATCGACGACGCCATCCGCTCCAAGATCGCGAGCTTCTGCGACGTCGACACCGACTGCGTGTTCACCAACGAGGACTGCGCGAGCATCTACGACGTACCGCAGCTCCTCGCCGAGCAGGACTTCGACCTGCGCATCTGCGAGCGCCTCGGCCTCGAGCCGCGCGAGCGCAACATGGAGGAGTGGAACGCGTTCATCGCCAAGCAGAACGCCGCCAACGCCCACGCCGACAAGGTGAAGATCGCCGTGGTGGGCAAGTACACCCAGCTCCCCGACGCCTATCTCTCGGTCATCGAGGCCCTGCACCACGCGGGCGTCTTCTACGACCGTCACGTGGACGTCCAGCTCGTCGACGGCGAGAGCCTCGAGGAGTCGACCGTCGAGGAGGTGCTCGGCGACGCCTCGGGCATCCTCGTTCCCGGCGGCTTCGGCAAGCGCGCGCTCGAGGGCAAGATCCTCGCCGCCAAGTTCGCCCGCGAGCACAAGATCCCGTACCTCGGCATCTGCCTCGGCATGCAGGTGGCCGTCTGCGAGTTCGCGCGCCACGTGGCGGGTCTCGCCGGCGCCAGCTCCTCCGAGTTCGACCCCGAGGGTCCGCATTCCGTGATCGACCTCATGAGCTCGCAGGAGGACGTCACCGAGAAGGGCGGCACCATGCGCCTGGGCGCCTACCCCTGCAAGCTCGCCGAGGGCTCCCTCGCCCGCGAGGCCTACAACGAGGACCTCGTCTACGAGCGCCATCGCCATCGCTTTGAGTTCAACAACGCCTACCGCGACCAGCTCACCGAGGCCGGCCTCGTCATCTCGGGCGTCTCGCCCGACGAGCGTCTCGTCGAGATGGTCGAGCTTCCGGCCGACGTCCACCCCTGGTACGTGGCCACGCAGGCCCACCCCGAATTCAAGAGCCGCCCGACCAAGCCGCAGCCGCTCTTCCGCGAGTTCGTGCGCGCCTCCATCGGCCAGCACGAGGGCGTCGACCGCCTTGCGGTGACCCCGAGCACCGAGGCCTAAGAGCGCGTGAGCGCCCGCTCTCAAGCACATAGAGCTTCCGCGACCCCGGAGCAGGCTACGGCCGCTCCGGGGTCGCCCTCATCTGAGCTCGTGGGCTGCGCTCAGGCGTATCTCGACTACCTGGCCGTCGAGCGCGGCCTCGCGCGGAACACCCTTGCCGCCTACGGGCGCGACCTCAGGGCTTACCTCGCGCATCTTGCGGGGCGGGGGATCGCGGCCGCCGACGACATCGACCGCCACGACATCGAGGGCTTCGTGGCGAGCCTGCGCGACCGTGGCTATGCGGACTCCTCGATCGAGCGCTCGCTTTCCGCGGTCAAGGGGCTCCATGCCTTCCTCGCGCGCGAGGGCCGCTCGGCCCACCAGCCGGCATCGGGCCTCAAGCTCCCCAAAAAGAAGGAGCGCCTGCCCGACTTCATCAGCATCGACGCGGCGGCCCGCCTTCTCGACCAGCCGTTCCCGCAGACCGCCGCCGGCGCGCGCGACCGAGCCCTTTTGGAAGTCCTCTACGGCTGCGGCCTGCGTGCGAGCGAGGCGTGCGGGCTTGACCTGGGCAACCTGCATCTTGGGGACGAGTTCCTCCGCGTGACCGGCAAGGGCTCCAAGGAGCGCGTGGTCCCCATCATGGGTTCCGCGGCCGCAACTCTCACAAGCTACCTGGCCGATGCCCGCTCCGAGCTCGCGCGCCATGCGCGGTCGCATGCCGTGCCGCCGGCGGTGTTCCTCAACGCGCGCGGCGGCCGCCTGAGCCGCCAGAGCGTGCACGCCATATGCGCGCGCTACGGAGCCGTCGTGGGAATCGATGGGCTGCATCCCCACACCTTGCGCCACTCCTTTGCCACCCATATGTTGGCCGGTGGGGCCGACCTGCGCGTCTTGCAGGAGATCCTCGGCCATTCCGATATCTCGACCACGCAGATATACACGCATCTCGACCGCACGCAGCTGCGCGAGGTCTACCTTTCGGCCCACCCGCGCGCATAGGTTTTCCTGCGCCTTTGGGCGCGGTGTGGGACGAGATTCCACGGCCTAAAAAATCGGTTAAACCTCTACTTGAAGGTTTAGCTTCAGAACACGCGGCCACCGGTTGCCAACTCTTTTAAAACCAAACACAACATCTTGTGTTTCCGAATGCATGTTCGGGTGGGTTTTCGCTTCCCTAGTGGTGTGGCGAAGGGGGAAGGTGGGGGAGAGAGTGGGAAAAAGTGTTGCGAAAGGTTTGGCTCGCCCATATTATTAAACGCGTCGACAGGCGGGGCGGTACCCCGCGAACGTACCTCTGAGCAACCGAGGGGAGGGCGCACATATGGGAATGGCAGGTTCTTACGATCGAAATCTCGATGCAAAGGGCCGTCTCTCTCTGCCTGCAGCCCTTCGTGACGAGCTCGGAACTAACGTTCGCGTGTTCAAGGCCCTGGATGTCGATGCTCTGTACGTCTTCTCTGCCGAGGCTTTCGACACTTGGGTGCAGAAGCTCTTCGTTGACCGCGAGGGCAACGGCGGCTTCAACCCGAGGGATCCCAAGCACCAGAAGCTCATGAGGGCCATCAACAAGCGCACCACTCCCATGGACGTGGACAGCGCCGGTCGCATCGGCCTTTCTGAGTCTCTGCGCGAGGCCGCGCACCTCGATCGCGAGGTCACGGTCATCGGTAACTGGGACCATCTTGAGGTCTGGGACCGCGTTGCCTCTGCCGAGGACGACGCCGATTCCGACGAGGATCTGCGCGAGCTTTTCTTCTCGTAGGCCACCGATCGGGGGATTCGTATGGATGCTGGAACGTTGACACATGAATATCGGCATGAACCGGTCATGCTCCAAGAAGTGCTCGACTCGCTCAGGCTTCGTCCGGGTTCGGTCGTTTGCGACTGCACCCTCGGCGGCGCCGGCCATTCGGTAAAGATGGCAGCGCAGGTGGGGGCCGAAGGGCTCCTGCTCGGAGTCGACCAGGACGACATGGCGCTCGCGGCCGCCGGTGCCCGCCTCGACTCGGAGGCGCCGGACGTTCCGCACAAGCTCCTCAAGGGGAACTTCGGCGACCTGGACGAGCTCCTCTGCTCAGCAGAGGTGCCCGGGGTCGACGGCTTTCTCTTCGACTTGGGCGTCTCGAGCCCTCAACTCGATATCCCCGGTAGGGGCTTCTCGTACAACGAGGATGCCCCGCTCGATATGCGAATGGACGCGCGTAACAACACCCTAAACGCAGCTGAGGTCATCAACACCTATAACGCAACCGACCTCGCGCGCATCCTTCGTGTCTACGGTGAGGAGAAGTTCGCCTCGCAGATCGCGCGCGAGATCGTGCGGCGCCGCGAGACGGCACCGATCCGCACCACAGGGGACTTCGTGGAGTGCATCAAGGCGGGGATTCCCGCCGCGGCGCGCAGGCATGGCGGCCACCCGGCGAAGAAGAGCTTTCAGGCTATTCGCATCGAGGTCAACCACGAGCTCGATGTTCTGGAACGGGGACTTGAGGCGGCCACGCGCTGGCTGAACCCCAAGGGGCGCATCTGCGTCATCTCGTACCACTCGCTCGAGGACCGCATCGTCAAGCACCACTTTGCGGAGATGGCCCAAGGTTGCACCTGCCCGCCGGACATCCCGGTGTGCGTGTGCGGGAACGTGCCGATACTCAAGGTCATCACCAAAAAACCGCTCGTTGCGAGCGTCCAAGAGGTCGAACGCAACCCGCGTGCGAGATCTGCCAAGATCCGCGTGGCCCAGCGGCTCTGAGCCGCGGCCCGCTTTTTTGGCCTATCCCGCAGCACCAGAAACGAAGCTTAAACGTACTACCGACACACCTGGGATGGGAGGCGGCATATCATGGGTTACTACACCTCAAACACAGCCTATGCCTATGATATGCAGCCGCAACCCGCATATCCCGATCACGCGGCGCCGGCTCCTCTCGAGCGCGAGCGCCCGCATTTCGACGTCGTCGAGGGCACGGGCAAGGCCTCCTCGCTCGACGTAAGCCCGATCTTCGCCCATACCGTCAAGGTCGCCATCGTGCTCACCGCGGTCTTTGCCGTGGTGTTCTTGGGGCGCATCGTGCTCTCGACCGTGACGGCTCAGACCCTGGACGCGAACGCGGTGCTCTCGAGCACGCTCAGCTCCGCCAAGGCTAAGTCTGCAGACCTCGAGGTCATGCATTCCGTATACGATTCCGACTCGCGCATCTCCGAGCTCGCCCGCAGCTACGGCATGACCGAGGCCGAGGGCTCCACCACGGTGGACATCAGCGCGTCTTCGAGCTCCACGGGCTCGACCGTGACCTCCACCAGCGCCATCTCGACCGCGCAGGCGCAGTAGGCGAACATGCCGCGAGACGGATACGACCGCCGCGATCCCGCAGCAACGGGGTCGGAAGGCGTCAACCCGAGACAAGCAAACGGGCCCACGACCGTCACGGACGGGTACCGCCGCCTGCGCCCCGACGAAGGCGCCGTCAACCTGTACGCGCGCCGGCCGAGCTCGCGCCGCAGGCTCGATACCGACCCCGAGGAGAACACGGGCTTCGACCTCAAGCGCGTGACGTTCCTCGGCGCCTTCGGTGTCGCGGGACTCGTCGCGGCGACCTGGAAGCTCTTTGACTACACGGTCATCAACCGCAGCGACTACGTGGCGCGCGCAAACCAGCGCCGCCTTCTCGCGCAGAAGATCCAGGCCAAGCGCGGCACCATCTACGACCGCAACGGCAACGTGATCGTGGAGAGCGAGGACTGCAGGAACATCGCCGTGCGGCCGCATTCCGTCACGGAGCCCGCCAAGGTCGCGCGCCTGCTCGCGCGCGAGCTCGGCCTCAAGCGCAAGGACGTGTACAAGCTCGTGACGTCCGACGGCGACTGGGCCTACATCAAGCGCCAGGTCGATACCGATATCGCCGAAAAGATAGCGAACGCCAAGCTCGCGGGCATCGAGTTCGAATCGGCCACGAGGCGCGCCTACCCCTATGGCAACCTCGCCTCGCAGGTGATCGGCGTCGTGAACGTCGACGGCGAGGGGCTCACCGGTATCGAGAAACGCTACAACAAGAAGCTCAAGGGCACGGACGGCTCGGTCTACCGCGAGCAGGGCAAGAACGGCGAATTCATCGCCGGCGGCGAGTACCAGAAGACCGAGGCGCAGAACGGCCACGACCTCGTGCTCACGCTCGACATGACCATCCAGCGCGCGGCGGAGGAGGCGATCGCCGAGGCGGTCGAGCAGTACGGCTCGAGCACCGGCACGGTCGTGGTGACCGACCCCACCACGGGCGCGATCCTCGCTGCCTGCTCGTACCCCACCTACGACCAGACGGACCTCGCCAACACCAGGAGCGAGGACATGAACCTGCGGCTCGTCACCGATAGCTACGAGCCCGGCTCGGTCTTCAAGACGCTCGTGGTTGCCGCCGGCATCGACGACAGCATCATCGACGAGGACACGACCTTCGAGGTGCCCGCCAAGGTGAAGGTCGGCGACGACATGGTCGGCGACTCCGACGGGCGCGACTACGCCATGAGCATGGACGTGCGCGAGATCATCCGCCGCTCCTCGAACACCGGCATGGCGCTCGTGGGCGAGAAGATCGGCTCCAAGCGCTTTGCCAAGGACGTGATCGAGAACTTCGGCATCGGCAAGAAGACCGGCATCGATTTTCCGGGCGAGGGGACGGGCATCGTCAAGAAGCGCAGCGAGTACGACGGCGCGAGCGTGGGCTCGATGTCGTTCGGCCAGTCGCTCTCGGTGCCGCCCGTCGAGATCCTGCGTGCCGTGGGCTCCATCGCCAACGGCGGCGTGGCCGAGGTGCCGCACTTCCTCAAGTCGAGCAAGGGCCGCGAGGTCGACTGGGGCGCGTCGTCCAAGCGCGTGATGAGCGAGAAGGCCGCGCAGAAGCTCACCTCGATGATGATCGACGTCGTCGAGTCCGGCACGGGCGAGGGCTCGGGGATCACCGGCTACACGGTGGCCGGAAAGACCGGCACCGCCGAGCGTGCCTCGGAGGACGGCGGCTACCAGGAGGGGAGCTTCATGGCGTCGTTCTTGGGGTTCGCGCCGGCGGCATCGCCCCATGCGCTCGTCTACGTCATGCTCGACGACGTGCCGCATCTCTCGTCGGCGGCGCTCCCGGCGTTCAAGAAGGTCATGACCCGCACGCTCGACGTGCTCGGCATCGACCCGAGCTCGTAGGGGGTCCCGTTCACAGCGCCTGCACCAAAGCCCGGGGCCGCTCGGTTACAATGAGCGACTGCATTGGATAAGCTCACGGAGGTTCCGTTCATGGTAGAGATATCCGTAGACCAGCTTGCAGAGGCGACGGGCGCGCGGCTCGTCGCGGGTGCCGGCGACCGCATGTGCACCGGCTGCGTCATCGATTCGCGTCGCGCGGGAGACGGCAGCGTCTTCGTGGCGTTTCCCGGCGAGCGCGTCGACGGCAACGACTTCGCCGCCGCGGCCGCCGCAGCCGGTGCGGGCGCCGTCGTGGTGACGCGCGAGCCCGAGTCCGACGTGCTCGAGGCCGCGGGTCAGACGGGCGCCGCCGTGCTCGTCTGCAGCGACCCCGAGGCCTTCATGCTCGATTTCGCCGCGTGGTACCGCAACCGCCTTTCGGCCACCGTCATCGGCATCACGGGCTCCATCGGCAAGACGACCACCAAGGACGTTCTCTGCTCGCTGCTTCGCAGCCGCTACCGCGTGCACGTCACGCGCGGCAACCTCAACAACCTCATCGGCATGCCCCTAACCATCCTCGAGGCCCCCGCCGACACCGAGATGCTCGTGCTCGAGATGGGTATGAACCACCCGCACGAGATCGAGCGCCTCTCCGCCTGCGCGCGGCCCGACATGGCTGTCATCACCAAGGTGGGGACCTCGCACGTGGGCATCCTGGGCAGCCGTGAGAACATCGCGCGCGCCAAGGCCGAGATCCTCACCGGCATGCGCCCGAGCGCCGAGTCGGGCGAGCGCCCCTCCAAGCTCGTTCTCGCCGCAGAGGACGACTTCGCCCCGTTCATCCAGAGCGAGTTCGCCGCCCCCGCCGGCGTGGACGTGCTCTATGCCGGCCTTGCCGAGGCCGACGCGGTCCGCGCGACCGACGTCGAGCTCGCAGACGACGGCTGCGCGTCGTTCGCGCTCGCGTTCGCCGACGGCGAGAGCATCTCGACCAAGCTTTCCATCATGGGCGCCCAGGCGGTGCCGAACGCCGTCTTCGCCGCGGCGATCGCGCACGAGCTCGGCATCTCCGCCGAGGCGATCGACGCGGGATTCCGCGACCTGCACGTGACCGGGCGCCGGCAGGAGATCCGCCGTGCCGCCTGCGGCGCGCGCGTGATCGACGACACCTACAACGCCGCCCCCGAGTCGATGGCGGCCGCGCTCGACCTGCTCTGCTCGCTTCCGTGCGAGGGCTCGCGCATCGCCGTCCTCGGCGAGATGGGCGAGCTCGGGAGCGAGGCCGAGCGCCTGCACGGGCTCACGGGCGCCTATGCCGCGGCCAAGAAGCTCGACCTTTTGGCCTTCGTGGGCGGCGAGAACGCGCGCACCATGGCCGCTTCCGCCGTGCTCATGGGCGCCGACGAGGACCGCGTGGTCACGGTCGAGAGCTGGCAGGCCGCGCTCGACGCGCTCGCGCCCGTCCTCGAGCCGCACGACCTCGTGCTCGTCAAGGGCTCGCGCTTCGTTGAACTCGACCGCTTCGTCGAAGGGGTGTGCTAAATGCTCGGCAATCCTTCCTATCCCACCTACCAGGCGTTTCTCTCGCTCTTTATCGGAGCGCTCGTGTGCATGGCCCTCATGCCGCTCTGGATCAGGCTCCTCAAGGTCGAGGGCATCGGCCAGCAGGTGCGCGCCGACGGTCCCAAGCGCCATCTCGTCAAGCAGGGCACGCCCACCATGGGCGGCGTCGTGATCCTCGTGGCGGTCACGCTCACCTGCCTGCTCATGGGCAAGCTCACCACCGAGCTTCTGCTCGTTCTTCTGGCCACGCTCGCCACGGGGGCCCTCGGTCTCATCGACGACCTCACGTCGGTCACGCACGGCCGCTCGCTCGGCCTCACGCCCGCGGCCAAGATGGTCGGCCTCACCGCCATCTGCGTGATCTTCACGCTGCTCGCCGTCAACTGGTGCGACGTCCCCGCCGAGGTCCGGTTCCCGGGTGGGTTCACCGTCGACCTCGCCGTCCTCTCCACCGAGCTCTCGATCGGCGGGGAGCCGTTCACCATCCCCTGGCTCTACCTGCTGTTCACCTGGCTTCTGATCGTGGGCCTCTCCAACGCCGTCAACCTTACCGACGGCCTCGACGGCCTCGCGGGCGGCACCTCGATGATCTCGCTTTTGGTGATGGCCGCCATGGCCTACATGCACCACGACCTCAACCTCTCGATCTTCTGCATGAGCTCGGCCGGCGCCTGCATCGGCTTTCTGTGGTTCAACTTCTACCCGGCGAGCATCTTCATGGGCGACACCGGCTCGCTCGCCCTCGGCGCGGCGCTCGCCTGCACGGCCGTGATGATCAACACCGAGATCGTCTCGCTCGTCATCGGCGGGCTCTTCATCGTCGAGACGCTCTCGGTCATGATCCAGGTCGCGAGCTTCAAGGCCACGGGCAAGCGCGTGTTCCTCATGGCGCCGCTTCATCACCACTTCGAGAAGCTCGGCTGGGCCGAGACCAAGGTCGTCATTCGCTTTTGGATCGTCTCGGCCGCCTTCGGCGCGCTCGGGCTCGCCATGTTCTTCCAGTTGGGATAGTGATTCTGCATGCCGCTTAACGCGAATCTCCGCCTGCTCGTGCTCGGGCAGGGAACGTCGGGGCTCGACGTCGTGCGCTGGGCGCTCGCTCATCTGGGCGAGCGCGTTTTGAGCGTGACCGTCTACGGTGGCGCGAGCTCCGCGCCGACCGACGCGACCCGTGTCCTCGAGGAGGCGGGCGCGCGCTTCGTCTACGGCACCGAGGAGGTCGAGGGAGACTTCGACGTGTGCGTGGCGAGCCCCGGCATCTCGGAGTTCTCGGAGTTCTTCGCTGCCGGCCGTGCGCATGCGGGCCAGATCATGGGTGAGCCGGAGTTCGCGTTCCGCATCTCGCCCGAGCGCTGGATCGGCATCACGGGCACGAACGGCAAGACGACCACCACGTCGCTCACCGACTTCTTGCTCACTCAGGCCGGCATGCGCTCTGCGGCGGTGGGCAACATCGGCGAGCCCCCGATCACGCGCGTCGATGCGCGCGCGGATGGGGAGTGGTTCGTGGCGGAGCTCTCGAGCTACCAGCTCGCCGCCACCTCCGAGCTGCACCCGCACGTGGGCGTGCTGCTGAACATCACCCCCGACCATCTCTCGTGGCACCGCAGCCACCGCAACTACGCGCTTGCCAAGACCAAGCTCTTCGCGAACATGGATGCGGGCGACCTCGCCGTCGTCGACGTCGAGGATGAGGGCGCGCGCGATGTCCTCGACACGATCGAGGCCGTGGGCTGCCGTATCTGCCGCGTCTCGGCCGAGGACGCCGGCGGCAACGATGCCGCGTTCGTGCGCGAGGGCGTGCTCACGGTGCGCCTCGGCGGCACCGAGACGCCGCTCGTGCGCGCAGACGAGCTCAAGCTCGCCGGGCACCACAACATCATCAACGCGCTCGCCGCGGCTGCCTGCGCCCTCGAGGTCGGAGCCGACTCCGCGAGTGTCGCTGCCGGCCTTGTGGCGTTCTCTCCGCTCGAGCACCGTGTGGAGCCCTGCGGCGAGATCGACGGCGTGCGCTACTTCAACGATTCCAAGGCCACGAACACCGACGCGGTCGAGAAGGCCCTCACGGCATTCACCGACGACGACGTGGTGCTCCTGCTCGGCGGCCACGACAAGGGCACGCCGCTCGAGGAGTTCGCCGCGCAGGTCATGCGCTCCGTGCGCGCCGTCGTCTGCTTCGGCGACGCCCGCGAGCGGTTCATGGCCGCGATGGATGCGGCCGACGAGGAGGGCCGCGTGGACATCGCCCAGGCCGACGACCTGCGCGATGCCGTCGACGTCGCGCGCTCGCTCGCCAACCGGGGCGACGTCGTGCTGCTCTCGCCCGCGTGCTCGTCGTTCGACGAGTTCTCGGGATTCGAGGAGCGCGGCCGCGCGTTCAAGGCGTATCTGGAAGAGCTTCGCGCCGCGGGCGCCGAGACGGGGGAGTAGCCGCTCGTGAGCGAACGTATTGCACCGTCCGTGCGCACCTCGCGCGGCGGCGAGGCCCCGGCATCGGGCGCTCCCGAGCCGCGCCGCGCCCGCCGTGCGCAGTCCGCGCCCGGGCACACCCGCCTCGGCGATTCCCTCATCGCGGGCGTCCCCGCGAATGTCATGCGACCGCGCCTGGTCTTTTGCGCCTGCCTGTTCGCGCTCGTGATCTTCGGCATCGTGATGGTCTACTCCGCCTCGTCGATCGAGGCGCTCAAGACCTACGGCGACGCGCAGCTCTTCTTCCGTCGCCAGACCATCCTCGCGCTCGTGGGAAGCGTCGCGCTTCTGTTCGTTGCGCTCTTTCCGTCGTGGGAGTCGATCTGTGACGGCAAGATCCTGACGGTCGTCTTCGTCCTCGTCGTCCTCGGCCTGCTTGCCGTGGAGGTCATGGGCAAGACGAGCCGCGGCGCGCAGCGCTGGGTGCCGATCGGCCCCTTCCAGCTCCAGCCCTCCGAGTTCGCAAAGCCCGTGCTCATCGTGCTCTGGGCAAAGCTACTCGACGAGTACTTCACGCTCGGGCGGACCTCGGTCCTGGAGTTCGGGGGTCGCGCGGCCGTCTTCATTTTGCTGCCGATCGGCATGATCCTCATGCAGCCCGACTTCGGCACGACGGTCATCATCTGCTTTGCGCTCTTTGCCATGGCGGCCGCCTCCGACATGCCCACGCTGGCGCTCGTCGTTGTGATCGTGGCCTTCTTCATCCTCGCCGCGGTGTTCGGCACCATGGAGTCCTACCGCATCCAGCGCATCATCACGAGCTTCAATCCGTGGAACGACGAGTACGGCGACGGCTACCAGGCGGTCATCGCCATCATGGCGTTCGCCTCGGGAGGGATCTTCGGCCGCGGCATCGGCAACTCCACCATGAAGTACAACTTCTTGCCCGAGGCCCACAACGACTACATCCTCGCCGTCATCGGTGAGGAGGTCGGCCTGGTGGGCGTACTCGTCTTCTTCGCCGTCTTCACGGCGCTCATCGTCTCGGCCGTGCTCATCGCGCAGCGCGCGCGCACCAAGCGCGACCGCCTCGTCGTCACGGGTTGCTTCACGCTCTTGGGCGTGCAGTTCCTCATCAACGCGCTCGGCATCATCGGGGTCATCCCCATGACGGGCAAGCCGCTGCCGTTCATCAGCTACGGTGGCTCGTCGATCATCGCGTGCCTCATTCTCGCGGGAATCGTGATTCGCGTCTCGATCGAGTCGGGGCACGACGCGCGCCGCCGCCGTCGCGAGGCACCGCTTGCGGTGTGCGATGAGAGCACGGCCGGCCCGGCCCGCGTGCGCTCGGCCCGCGGGGGCGACTCGTTCTCGTCGCCGTATTCGCGCGAGACCGCGCCCATACCGTCGTCTTCGCCGTTCAGCGTCGTCGATTCCGATACGCGCGGCGCCACCCTGCGCAACGCGCGCTACGGAGAGGGCCTCACGGGTCGCGCCGACTCCGCGCGCCGGCCCGGGGCCAGGCCGTAACAGCAACAAGAAAGGGACCGCACCTATGTCCGATAAGCCAGTCGTCTGCATTGCCGCCGGCGGTACCGCGGGGCACATCAACCCCGCGCTCGCCCTTGCCGAGGAGCTGCGCGACCGCGGCTGCCGCGTCGTCTTCGTGGGGCAGGAGGCCAAGCTCGAGGGCAGGCTCGTCCCCGAGGCCGGGTTCGAGCTCATCCCCATCCGCGTGACGGGCCTCGACCGCGCCCGCCCGTGGACGGCGGTCTCGGCGCTCTGGCGCGTGCATGCGGCCGAGCGCCAGCTCGCGCGCCGTTTTAAGGAGATGGGCGCCCCGAGCGTGGCCATCGGCTTCGGTGCCTACGTTGAGGTGCCGCTGCTCAGCTGGTGCAAGAAGGCGGGCGTGCCCTACCTGCTGCACGAGCAGAACTCCGTGCCCGGCCTCGCTAACAAGATGATGTCCGCCCATGCGGCGCGCGTGTGCATCTCGGTCCCGGCGGCCGAGGCCGCCTTCGCGCGCGAGGGCGAGCCCGACCACGTGAGGCTCACGGGCAACCCCGTGCGCCGGAGCATCCTTTCGGGCGACCGCGCCCGCGGCCGCGCTGAGCTCGGCATCCCCGACGACGCCACGCTCCTGCTCGTCTTCGGCGGCTCGCTCGGGGCCCAGCACGTCAACGAGGCCATGGCGCGCCTGCACGAGCGCCTGCTCAAGATCGATGGGCTCTACGTGGTGCACTCCACGGGCGCCGACGGCTTTGAGCCGTGCGCGGAGCAGCTCGCCCTCACGGATGCGGAGCGCGAGCGCTACCGCCTCATGCCCTATATCGAGAACATGGGCGACATGCTCGCTGCCGCCGACCTCGTGCTCTCGCGCTCGGGCGCCTCGTCGGTCGCCGAGATCGCGGCGGCCTCGGTCCCCTCGGTGCTCGTGCCCTACCCGCACGCCACGGCCGACCACCAGACCACCAACGCCAAGTTCCTCGTCAACGCCGGCGCGGCCGTGCTCTTCAAGGATTCCGAGCTCACGGGCGCCGAATTCGAGTCGGAGCTGCTCTCACTCGTGGCCGACGTCCCGCGCCGTGCCCAGATGCGCGCCCGCGCTCGCGGCCTCGCCCAGGACCGCGCCGCCTCCGCGCTTGCCGACGAGGTGCTCGCGCTCGTCTAGGCCCGCGCGCATCCGTACGCATCTTGCACATAGGTTTGCGGTAAAGTATTCCGGTTTTGCACCCATCTGTCTGATTGAGGTTTGAGCATGGCTGAATCTTCGACCGCTTCTGGAGCCTTCGAATTCAAGAGCGCGCATTTCATCGGCGTCGGCGGGGCCGGCATGAGCGGCATCGCCCTCGTGCTCCACGAGCGCGGCTACCGCGTGAGCGGCTCCGACCTCAAGACCTCGCGCTACTGCCGCCAGCTCTCGCGCGCGGGCGTCGACGTGCGCATCGGCCACGAGGCCGCCACGATCGACGCGGTCGAGCCCGACGTCGTGGTCGTCTCCACGGCCATCCCCGAGTCCAACCCGGAGCTCATCCGCGCCCGCGAGCTCGGCATCCCCGTGTGGCCGCGCGCCAAGATGCTCTCCGCGCTCGGGCGTGGCTACACCACCGTGGCCGTCGCGGGCACGCACGGCAAGACGACCACCTCGTCCATGTGCGCCACCATGCTCGACCGCATGGGGCTCGACCCGAGCTTCCTGATCGGCGGCATCGTTGAGGGCTACGACACCAACGGCCGCAACGGCGCGGGGGAGTACTTCGTGGCCGAGGCCGACGAGTCCGACAGCTCCTTCCTTTACCTCGACCCCGACGTGGTCGTGGTCACCAACATCGAGGCCGACCACCTCGACCACTACTCGGGCAT
>CAVDTO010000007.1:0-21631 GCA_963611895.1 bacterium | reverse complement strand
GCGCATCTGATATCGAAGGGGTTGTCGTCCGAGATAAGGAGCGCAAGGTTGGTGTAGAAGCCGTCGCCGCCTTTGATTCCGAGCGTCGTCAACAGAGGATCTGCGAATTCCCAACCATGCTGTTCGAAAACCCTTTTTGCGGTGCTAAACGATAGGTCCTGCTGCTTGCACTGTTCGGATTCCCACGAGATGCCGTCTGCCTTGCGGATCATCTTGCGTATGCCGCGCCGGTCGACGGGCACTGTTGCGGGTCCCAAGCGCACGAAAACGCCTGCCGGGCAGAGACCTTTGCTGGCGAGGTAATAGGGCTTCTCGTCCCCGCTGCTCACGTTGACGCCGATTACCTGCTTGCCATCGAGTTCGAGCGGCTCGATCTCGACGAACTGCATGAGCTCGGGGCAGATGCAATCGTTGATGAGGTTGGATATCTTGAGCATCTCGGTATCGATGTTGTCTACGCCGATCACTCGGCCCAAATCGTCGATTCCCACAAGAATGCGTCCGCCCGTGCCGTTGGCGAATGCGACGATAGTTCGACAAATTCGTTCGCTTACCTTGCTTTTGAACTCCAGATGTTCGGATTCGACAAGTTCCATAGCCCCTCCTTATGAATCGACGGCAAATCAAGTATACGACGATTTTGATTACGACGATACTAGAAATTAGAACAAGTGTTCTGTATACTGTAGCGGAGCCGAACCATGTATTGGTTGGCGGGTTTGCTAGCATGCTCAGCAGCGAACGACCGGCAAGAACGGAATGGGAACGACATGGTTACTTTTGAGAACGACTACTCCTTCGGCGCGCATCCGGCGGTGCTGCAGGCCCTGGTGGATACCAACATGGAGCCCCTGACCGGCTACGGCATGGACGGTCACTGCGAGCATGCCAAGCAGCTCATTCGCGAGGCATGCGAGGCACCCGAGGCCGACGTGTTTCTCCTCGTGGGCGGCACGCAGACCAACCAGGTCGTCCTCGACATGCTGCTCGCGCCCTACGAGGGCGTGGTCGCGGCGCAGACGGGACACGTTGCCTGCCACGAGGCCGGAGCCATCGAGTTCGGGGGCCACAAGGTGCTCACCGTTCCCGAGCATGAGGGCAAGATGGACGCGGCTGAGCTCGACCAGTTTATCGAGCTGTTCTACCAGGACGGAAACCACGAGCACATGGTCTTTCCGGGCGCTGCCTACGTGTCGTACCCCACGGAGTTCGGCGCGCTGTACACCAAAGATGAGCTTGCGGCGATTCACGCGGTTTGCCAGCGCCGCGGCATCCCGCTGTTCGTGGATGGCGCGCGTTTGGCCTACGCCCTTGCGAGCGACGAGTGCGACATAACTCTCCCCGAGCTTGCCCGGCTCTGCGACGTTTTCTACATCGGTGGCACCAAGTGCGGCGCGCTTTGCGGCGAGGCTGTGGTGTTCCCGGCGGGCACGGCGCCCGCGCATCCCGTGCCGCGCATCAAGCAGCACGGGGCCTTGCTCGCCAAGGGTCGACTCGTCGGCGTGCAGTTCGAGGCGCTGTTCACGAACGGGCTCTATTTTGAGATCGGCCGCACCGGTATCGATACGGCTCGCAAGCTCAAGGCGCTGCTGCACGAGCGAGGGGCACGCTTCTTGCTCGAATCGCCCACCAACCAGCAGTTCGTTATCGTGAGCAAGGGCGAGTACGCGCGCTTGCAGCAGCACATGCCGGTAAGCTATTGGGATGCCGTGGACGACGACCACGTTTCCATCAGGCTGGCAACGAGCTGGGCGAGCACCGACGCCGACATCGAGGAGCTGGCTACGTTCTGGGATTAGCCAATCATGTTCGATGCCGATGCCGACGCTGGACCCGAGTCACTGTGCGAGAGCCGTAGCCACGCTAAAGGTGAACGTGCCGCAGCGCGGATGGAGTTGGGGCATGGCAAGGGTCGATTCGACAAAGATTTGGGCGGGATATTGAACGAGAATCCACAAGGCGGAAGGCGGGATGAGATTATGCACGGAACCCAAGGCTTCAACCGGTCGGAAAATCGTGCTTGCAGTCTGGCCCCGGACACCTCTGTTCGGGCGGCCGCGCCAGAAGATGCTGCTGCGCTGCTTGCCATCTATGCGCCCTATGTGCGGAAGACGGCTATCACTTACGAGTATGAGGTTCCGAGCGAGGCCGAATTCCGCGCACGCATCGAGCGCACGCTGGCGGCGGGGTTTCCCTATTTGGTGCTCGAACGCGAGGGCGAGCCCGTGGGCTATGCGTATGTGGGGCGTTTACATGAGCGCGCGGCCTACGATTGGTCGGTAGAGACCTCGATCTACCTGGCGGAAGATGAGCGCGGGTGCGGGACGGGCCGCGTGCTGCACGACGCACTTGAGGAAGCGCTCCGGGCCATGGGGATGCTCGATATGTGCGCATGCATCGCCGTGCCCAATGGTGCCGACGACGAATACCTCACGCGCAACAGCGAGCAATTCCATGCGCATATGGGCTACCGCAAGGTGGGGGAGTTCGTGCAGTGCGCGCAGAAGTTCGGCCGTTGGTACAACATGGTCTGGATGGAAAAGTCTCTCGGCGAGCGCGTGCCGAACGCTCCGGCGCCCAAGCGGTTCGACGACGTACGAGGCGAGTTCGGGTATTAGGGCTGCGGCGCGAGCAGCCGTGCGGGTTGAGCGGCGGGTAGGGCAAATCGATTCGCCCTGCGGTCCAATCTCGCGAAGCGCTGCTGCGAATCAGCCGATCGGCTCGGTGTATGCTGCGCGATCGGTGCGCATTACGCGTTTTGAAACGTGCAGGGGCTTGCCGTTGGCGTCGTTTACGTAATCGGTTATGAGCATCAGCGCCGTCTTGCGTTCGACATCCAGCAGAAAAGCCTCGTTGGGGTTGGCGAAGCATACTTCAAACGTTTTATGACCTCGACCAGGGGCCTTCTGAAAGAGGCGCCTCAGGGCGGCATAGAGCGAACCTGAGAGATCTTCGTCGATAAGCGGGCAATATGCCTGCGATAGGTAGGTCGTTTCGATGCAGAACGGTTGCCCATCGAGATAGCGAAGGCGCACGATCTTGACGAGCGATGTTCCTGCGGCGACATTCAGGAACCTTGCGATTTTGCCCGCTGCTTCTGCGTGGCCGGCATCGACAAGACGGGTGCTGGCATTTGAGCCTGCGACCTCGGATTTGCGCGTGAAGCTCGAAAACGGCATCTCGATCTCGTCGAGCGTGGGGACATGGGACACGAAGGCTCCCCGCCCGCGCTCCTTGCGCACCAGGCCATCGTCAACGAGCATCGCAAGTGCGCGACGAACGGTGCTGCGCGAGAACCCTGTCTCGCTCATGAGCTCAGCCTCGGAAGGAAGCTTGGCTCCCAGCGGGTAAAGGCCCGATCGAATGCGCCCGTGAAGCGTGCGGGCAAGCTCTTCGTAGCGAACGGAACGACAAGAGGGTGTAGATGACATGGCAAGAACCTGTATCTCACTTATATCTTAAATAACCGACTACATATTAGATTAAAACTATAAATACGCAGGTGAAATACCTGATAAACATTAGCAGTCAAAAAAGCAAGATCAACAAGATCGAGTACAACAGCTAGACAGGTTGCGTAGCGCTTTCTTACATTCGTGCCATGGACGTGCGAACCGAAGAAAGGGTGATGTTCCATGTCATTGAGAGCAGAAGTTGCGTCGTTGGTTTCCGTGATCCTTGAGGATCGAAGGGAGGCAGGGGGAATCGATCGTGTGGTGTGGATCGGCGCCGGCGGTTCGAACGGCGGCAACTATCCCGCCCAATACTTTATGGAGCACGAGGCCGTGCAGGTCGCAAGCTCCAGCTACACGAGCAACGAGTTCGTCAATGCAACGCCTGCTTACGTAAACGGCAATACGCTTGCGGTCGTCGTTTCCATGCGCGGCACGCGCGAGACGATTGAGGCGGCTCGCGTGGCGCGCGAACGCGGTGCCGTCACGGTCGCCATCTATGTGGACGAGTCCGCTCTTACCGAGGTTTGCGACCATAAGATCCGCTATGACAGCCTGGCTGTCGACGAGTCGTGCATGGGGCGTACCAACTCGGCCGTCGTGCTCATGATCGCCATGGAGCTCACGCAGCAGGTTGAGGGCTATGCCGAATACGATGCTGCGATGGCCGCCTTCGACTGCATCGATCCTATCTACCGCAAAGCCGTGGAATATACGAAGCCCCTTGCCGCCGCATGGGCCGAGCAGAACGCCGACCGACCCTGCATCAACGTCATGGCCCAAGGCCCGCTTTTCGGTGCGGCGTATGTGTTCTCCATCTGCAATATCCAGGAGATGCTCCAAATCGATTCGTGCACCATCAACGCGTGCGATTTCTTCCATGGGCCGTTTGAGATCCTCGACAAGCGCACTTCGCTCTTCCAACTCGTTAGCGTGGGTCGCAGCCGTGTAAACGATGATCGCGCTACCCGCTTCGTCAGTCAGTACGGGGGAGAACGCGTCTACCGGCTCGATGCTAAAGAGATCGGTCTTAACGATATCAAGGACAGCGTGAGCGAGTACTTCAACCATCTGGTCTTCGCGCCCGTTCTCAACAACGTGTATATGCGCGCGCTCTCGGTCGTGACGCACAAGGACTATACGACGCGCCGTTACATGTGGAAATTGGATTACTAACAGACGGGCATCGCTTGCGACGAATTTTCAAGGGCGAAGCTGATTTGACTCTTGAGAAAGGTATATAACGACTATAACGTAGCATCAAACATATTGGAAACAATACGGAGGAGGCCGCGTTGAAAGGGAATAAAGTCGGCTACGCCATGGTGCTGGCTGCCGCGATTATGTGGGGCAGCATCGGCATCTTCGTCAAAGGTATCTCGGCCGCGGGTATTTCGTCGCAAACGATGGCAGCCTTTCGCCTGCTCGCGGGAGCTGCCATGCTGGCGCCCGTCTTGGCAGCCATGGGATGTTGCGGCGCGGCGGGTGAGGGCGTCAAGTCCGGACCGTTCGCTCTGTTCAAGTGCGACGCCCGCTCGTTCGGCTGCTGCGCGCTCGTGGGCATCCTTGGCGTTGCGCTCGCGAATACCTGCTACTACGAGTGCATGGGCGCGGTGGGCATGTCGACCGCATCGGTTTTGCTCTACACATCGCCGGTGTTCGGCTGCATCCTGGGTCGCGCGCTCTATCGAGAGAGGCTCACGGCGAAGAGGCTTGCTGCCATCGTCTGCAATATCGCGGGCTGTGTGTTGGCGGTGACCGACGGCGACCTCGTGGGATTTCATTTTTCAATCTACGGCGTGGGAATGGGTGTGCTGGCGGGCTTCCTCGGTGCCCTGCTTGCCGTCTTTAGCCGTGTGGCGACATCGCGCATGCATTCGCTTTCGGTGACGTTTTGGGGCTTTGTCTGCGGCGGCGCCTTTATGGCGGCCGTTACCGCGCCGTGGAGCGATCTGATGGCGGCCCTGTCCCCGAGGGTCATCGCGCTCTTCGCCGGTTTCGGGCTCATTCCGACGGCGCTCGCTTATGTGACCTATATGCAGGGGCTCTCGAAGGGGCTCGAGACGTCTAAGGTACCCGTTGTCGCCTCGGTGGAGACGGTGGCGACGGTGCTTTTAGGGATAGGTCTCTATGCGGAGCCCGCAGGGGCGCTCAAAGTATTCGGTATCGTTCTCGTACTTGCATCGATTGTCGTCATGAACGCCGATCTATCCGGCTTGCGACAAAGTGCCTTTGCAAGGCATCTGGGTGAGAGCATGGGCTTTGCCCCCAACCGCTGGTGGAGCGCCAAAACGGATGAGATGGACGCCCTGTTCGACCCCAGCTATTTCGTGCGCTAGCCGTTTTCCGCATCGTAAAAAGCCCCGATTCTCCAATGAGCGGTCGTTAACAGTCGGTAAACGGGCTAAGCTGCTGCATTTAGGTATAACCACTTTTGCTAACGTACAAGACGTTATAATGACCATAATGAAAAGGAGGCAAGATGAATCAAATCATTCTCGCATCGCACGGCGGCCTGGCGGCAGGCGCCAAAGACACGCTCGAGATGGTCCTCGGCAATGTGTCCAATGTCCACGTCGTGTCGCTTGCTCGCGACGACAAGGAGCCGATCGCCAATAAGGTCGAGGCCCTTGTCACCACGTTCAACGCGAACGATGCCGTCTATGTGCTAACCGACATGCTCGGTAGCTCGGTCAACAATTCCGTGGTCGAGCTCAGCCAGGCTGGCAAGCGTTTTACGGTAATCAGCGGTTTCAACATCCCGCTGGCACTCACGCTCGCTACGGCCACGGCCCCTGTCGAGGGTGCCGAGCTCGCGGCTCTCATCGACGAGGCGCGCGCGGGGCTCGTCAACCCCGCCACGCCGCAGGAGGTTGTGGCGCCCGTTCCAGCCAAGAAGGTCAAGCAAGCGGCGCGTAACGCCGGTCCCGCCAAGATTGTCCTCGCGCGCCTCGATTACCGACTGCTGCACGGCCAGGTCGTCTTTACCTGGACGAGCAAGGTCCAGGCCGAGCGCATCATCGTGGTCGATAACACCGCGGCGACCGACGATCTCAAGAAGAGCGCCCTCAAGTTGGCGAAACCACAGGGCGTTCGCCTCAACGTCTTTACCGTCGAGCGCGCTCTCTCCAAGATGGCCAAGCTCAACACTCTCGGCGAGCGCGTGATGTTCATCTTTGGCAACACGTCCGAGATGCTCGAGTTCTGCGAGGGCTACAAGCTCGACGTCATCAACCTGGGTGCCACCGCCAACCACGACGGTGCCGAGCAGGTCGGCGGCTCCGACAGCTCCGTCTTCTTCGATGCCTCCCAGAGGGCCGATATCAACCAGCTGCTCGACATGGGCATCAAGCTCTACGTCCAGCAGACCCCCACGTATCAGAGCGTTGACATCAACGCAAAGCTGTAAGCAATCGGGCGCCTTGCGCCTTTGTGAAAGGAGAAGGGTATGAATACGTTCATCAGTGCGGTGCTCGTCGGCCTTGTCGGCGTGTTCTGCATGTGGGACTCCCGCCTGCTCGGCCGTCTTAACTTCGAGCAGCCGTTGATCGGCGCCACGCTTGTTGGCCTGCTGCTGGGCGATGTGCCTACCGGCCTTGCCGTCGGCGCCGCCGTCGAGCTCGTTTCCATGGGCCTCGTGCAGGTCGGCGCCGCCGTTCCGCCCGACATGGTCCTGGGCGGCATCGTGGCCTCTGCCTTCGCATGTCTGACCGGTGCCTCCGCCGAGACCGCCATGACGATCGCCATTCCGGTCGCCGTCCTGGGCCAGCTGCTCGGTATCGTGTTCCGATCCATCATCGCTGCCCTCACCCATGTGGCCGACGACGAGATCGATAAGGGCCACTTCAAGACCGCTTACCGCATGCACATCTGTGCCGGCTCCGGTCTCTACGCCGCCATGTACTTCCTGCCGATCTTCCTCGCCGTCTTTGTGGGCACCGACCTGGTCCAGACCATCGTCAACATGATCCCCGATTGGTTGTCCACCGGTCTCAACGTCTCCACGCAGATCATGACCGCCTACGGCCTGGCGCTGCTGCTCACCATGATGATCAAGAAGGATATGACCCCGTTCCTGTTCATCGGCTTCTTGCTTGCCGCCTACCTCAACCTGTCCGTCATCGCGATCGCGCTTATCGGCGTGTGCCTGGCCATCGTCTTCATGGGCTTCAAGTTCAACGGCACTCAGACGGCCGGCGTCGCAGCCGATTACGATCCGCTCGAAGACGACGAAGACTAAGGAGGAGACACTCATGGCAACCAACGCAACCGCAACGAGCGATATGTCCCTGAACAAGAAGATCAGCCAGTTCTTCTGGCGCTCCTGGACCATCCAGGCTTCTTGGAACTACGAGCGTCAGATGAATATGGGCTTCCTTTACGGCATGGTTCCCACGCTTGACCGCCTCTATCCGGATGAGTCCGACCCGGTGCAGCTCGCCGCCAAGAAAGAGGCTTACCACCGTCACATGGCGTTCTACAACTGCACCCCGCAGACGAGCGCCTTTGTCCTCGGTCTCGCTGCCTCGATGGAGGAGGAGTACGCTCGCGATCCCGAGAACTTCGATCCCGATTCGATCAACGCGGTCAAGACCTCGCTCATGGGCCCGCTCTCCGGTGTCGGCGACTCTGTCTTCCAGGGCACCATTCGCGTCATCGCCTTTGGCCTGGGCGTGCAGCTGGCCCAACAGGGTTCAATCATGGGTCCGATTCTCGCCATGGCCATCTCCATCGTGCCGAGCGTTCTCATCACGTGGTTTGCCGCGAAGCTCGGCTATCAGGGCGGTCGCCAGTATCTCGCCAAGCTGCAGTCGGGCGACCTCATGGAGAGGCTTATGTATGTCTGCGGCATCGTGGGCCTCATGTCGGTGGGCGGCATGATCGCCACGCTCATCGGTTCCACCTGCCCGCTTGTTTTTGCCGACAAGTCCGTCGTCATCCAGGACATCCTTGACGGCATGATGCCGCAGATGATTCCGCTGGCGCTCACCGGGCTCATGTATTGGCTTATCAAGAAGAACGTCAACACCGGATGGCTCCTGCTTATCGCCATCGTGGGCGGCGTCGCCCTCTCTGCTGCGGGCATTTTGGCATAGCGCTCCCGCTCCCCAGCGACCATCGCCTGCGCATCTCCGTCGTTTCCCGCGCGGGCGTGTCGATACGGTATGGCGGGCGTCCTGCCCGCCATAACACTCAGGTACCAATGCGGCGGCGATCTGCGCCAACGCGTGACCAATGAAAGGAATGTCATTCATGTACGAGATCGATGTGAACAAGGCAAAGGAGATCGTTTCTCAGATCGTTGCAGCCCATGACGTCAAGAACGTTGCCTTTGTGGGTTGCGGAGCCTCGATGTCCGAGCTCTATCCGGCTAAGTACTTCTTGGCCAACAACACCAAGACGCTCAACGTGCAGATCTTCACCGCCAATGAGTTCAACTACGATACGCCTGCCTGGGTTTCCGACGACACCGTGGTCATCACCTGCTCTCTTGGTGGCGCCACTCCCGAGACGGTGGCGGCAAACGACACGGCTAAGGCACACGGCGCCACCGTGGTCTCGGTTACCCACAATCCCGAGGCGGCGCTTCTCAAAAAGGCCGATTACTCCATCGTTCATGGCTTTGAGGCGAACTATGCGGCCAAGTGCGAAAAGCTCGGCTATGTGCTCGACCTCGCGGTTGAGCTGCTGCAGCAGGTGGAGGGCACGGATCTGTATGACGATATGGTTGCCGGTCTCGCGGGCATCTACGATGCTGTCGAGGCTGCCGCCCAGTCCGCACAGGCTGCTGCCAAGAAGTTCGCCGAGAAGTTCAAGGACGACCAGATCATCTACATCATGGGTTCGGGCGCGAGCGCCAAGGTCGCCTACTCGACCTCGATGTTCCTCATGAGCGAGATGCAGTGGATCGATTCGGCGGGCTATAACACCGGTGAGTACTTCCATGGGCCCTTTGAGCTTACCGAGAAGGATAAGCCCTACGTGCTCTTTATGTCTGACGGCGCCACGCGCGCCATGGATGCTCGCGCCCTCACCTTCCTCGAGCGCTTCGATGCAAAGGTCGAGGTCGTCGACGCCAAGGATTACGGACTGGCCGGCGCCGTGCCCGCGAGCGTGGTCACGTATTTCAACCCTATCATGCACACGGGCGTGTTCCGCGCGTTTGCCGAGCAGCTGGCCGAGGCTCGCCAGCATCCGCTGACCAAGCGTCGCTACATGTGGAAGCTCACGTACTAATACGCAGCGGTTCAAGACGTTTTACGATGATGTTCGGAACACTTCCTGCAAGGGGAGTGTTCCTTTTTTAGCAAGGGGCTGAGTGCGATGATCAAGGCTGTTCTGTTCGACATGGATGGCGTGTTGGTTGATACCGAATGGTTCTATAACTGCAGGCGCGTTGCCTATCTTGAGACGTGCGGCATCTTTTTTGACGAGACCCCCGACCTGACAGGGTCGAACGACAGGGAAATCTGGGAGCGCCTGATACCGGACGACGCCTGTTTGCGCGAGCGCCTTCATGACGGCTACGCTGCATATCAGGTCGAGCATCCGGTTCCATATGCCGAGCTGCTGAATAGAGACGCCAAGCCGGTGATGGAGGAGCTTTGTCGACGTGGCGTGAAGTGCGCCATCGCGAGCTCGGGTCATGCAGAGCTTATAGCTGAGCTGGCGAGCGTCGCGGGCATTGAGCATCTGCTCGCTTGCACGCTTTCGGGGCATGATTGCGCGGCATTCAAGCCCGACCCCGAAGTATATCTGCGCACGATGGAGACGTTGGAAGTTGCGCCGGAGCAATGCTTGGTGATCGAGGATTCTCCTATCGGTATCGAGGCCGGCGTTCGTTCGGGGGCGCGCGTGTTGGCGTTGCGTCCGCGCAATGGTGTGACGCTTGATCAGCGCTCAGCCGACCGCGTGATCGATTCGCTTTGGGATATCTTGGATGATGTGGGCTGATGCGGCTGATTGATGTCTTTTGCTATGGCATGGAAGTCTGAGAGAGGTTCGGATCGATAAGAATAGAGCAAAGCATAACCCCTCGTTTCGAGTAGTATTTCTAGGACGTCTATAACGTTTTTGCGCGCAGGGCGATAATGAGCGCGCCGATGATATCCGTTCAGGGGGTTTGTATGGCTTCAACCAAGGCCGCACCGCTTTATCAACAAGTTTACGATGAGCTGAAAGAGGCGATCGAGCGCGGCACGTATGCGCCTAAGGAGCGCATCCCCTCTGAGCCGGAGCTGGCAGAGCGCTACAAGGTGAGCCGCATCACCGTGCGTCGTGCCGTCGAGGATCTTTGCGCGGATGGCTATCTGGTTAAACAGCAGGGGCGCGGTACGTTCGTGAGCACGCCGCATATCAACCGCCGCCTCATCGCCGAGGCACCTCGCGGGTTCACCGATGTTTGCGCTGAGAACGGCATGACGGCGGGGGCACATGTGGTCGATCGTCAGATCGTTCCCATTCGCTCTAACGAAATGGAGTTTTTCGGACTGGATGAGAACGCGCTCATGCTGCATATCAAGCGTGTGCGCACTGCTGACGGGGAACCGATTTTTGAAGAGAACATCTTTGCGCCTTACGAGCGCTTCCGCGAGCTGTTGACGGCGGATCTCGAAAACAAATCGATATTCGATGAGGTCCATCGCATCACGGGGACTAAGGTGTCGGGCAACGGCGACCGTTTGGTGGAGGCGGTGCGCGCCAAGCCCGATCAGGCGGCTGAGTTGGGGATAAGCACTCACGATCCTTTGCTTTACCTCTACACCTGCTTTACGGGAGTGCACGGCGAGCCGCTCTGCATCGGGCGCCAGTATTACGTGGGAAGCCGTTACGTCTTTGTCATCTAGAGGTTTCGCCTTGCGGCATTGCCCGGCTGTTCGCCGTGCTCGCTCAAGGACCTGGCGAGGCGCATGACCGTTAAGCGCGGGATCGCTCGGTGCGCGATGGGCTGCGTCCGGACAGCGATGTATGATGCGGTCCATCTACACGATGAGGTAAGGCGGGGTCCATGGGTAACAGCGAGGCGCTCTCGACGCTTAAAACCTATTTTGGCTACGACTCGTTCCGTCCGGGGCAGGAGCGCATGGTCAGCGCGATCCTCGCGGGCCGCGATGCCCTGGGCGTGATGCCCACGGGCGCGGGCAAGTCGATTTGCTACCAGGTGCCGGCGCTCATGGGCGAGGGCCTCACGCTCGTGGTGAGCCCCCTCGTCTCGCTCATGGCCGACCAGACGCGCTCGCTGCTCGCAGCGGGGGCGCGTCCGAGCTACCTCAACTCCACGCTTACGCCGGCACAGCAGAACACCGTGCTCAAGCGAGCGCGCGCGGGGGCCTACCAGATCATGTTCGTGGCGCCGGAGCGCCTTCTCGAGCCGCGCTTTTTGGCTTTTGCGCAGGAGCTGGCCGCGCCGGGTGGCATCGGACTTCCGCTCGTCGCGGTGGACGAAGCGCACTGCGTGAGCCAGTGGGGGCAGGACTTTAGGCCCGCCTACCTGCAGATCGGCGAGTTCATAGAGGCGCTTCCCCAGCGCCCGACTGTGGCGGCGTTCACCGCGACGGCAACCGAGCGCGTCCGCATCGACATCGTCGAGATGCTTGGACTCCGCCGCCCCGAGACGGTCGTGACCGGGTTCGACCGCGCGAACCTTTACTTTGGCGTGGAGGAGATGGGCGACAAGGCTAAAGCCGTCTGGATCCGCGACTACGTGCTGGCGCATGCGAGCGAGAGCGGAATCGTCTACTGCGCCACGCGCAAGAGCGTCGATGCCCTGGCGGCCGAGCTCTCGCGCTCCCTCGCCCCCTCGGGCATCTTCGTGGGGCGATACCACGCCGGCATGAGCGCGGCGGAGCGCGGCGAGAGCCAGGGGGCGTTCATCGCCGACACCGTGCCCGTCATGGTCGCCACCAACGCGTTCGGCATGGGCATCGACAAGCCGAACGTGCGCTACGTGATTCACAACAACGTTCCCGAGAGCATTGAGGCCTACTACCAGGAGGCGGGCCGCGCCGGCCGCGACGGCGACCCGGCGAGTTGCCACCTGCTCTGGAACGGGAGCGACTTTAGGCTGCGGCGCTTCTTCATCGACCGCGACGACGTTGAGGGCGATGACGAGCTCACCGAGGAACAGCGCATATTCGCACGGCAGAACCGCTACCGCCTGCTCAACCAGATGGAGGGCTACTGCCAAACGACCGGCTGCCTGCGTGAGTACATGCTGCGCTACTTCGGTGAGCGCGACGTGGACCTGGCAAGGGGCGGGGAGGGAGGAGCCTCGACGGGCGCGGCGCCCGCCTTGGGGAGCGATTGCGGCGCGGCGGCCGGGGCCGGCTATGCGCTGGCGGGCGAGCTTGGGCGCGGAGCTAGCGCGGCGCCCCATGGCGCCTCTGCGCACGAGTGCGGCAACTGCTCGAACTGCCTCACCGAGTTCGAGGTCGAGGACGTGACGGACATCGCGCGCGGGATCGTTCGGTTTGTCTCCAGCTGCCAAGGTCGCTTTGGAAAGGCGCTCATCGCCGAGGCATTGCACGGCGCGAACAACGAGAGGGTCCGTCAGCGGCATCTCGACCAAGCCCCGGCATATGGCTCGCTTTCGGGCGAGAGCGTGGGTCGCATCAAAGACGTGCTCGGGCAGCTGGTGGGTCGCGGGTTCCTCACCTCCTCGGACGGCCAGTACCCGGTGATCGGCCTCGGTCCGCGTGCGCAGGAGGCGCTCTCGGAGAACGTGATGCACCCGTTCGAGTTCTCCATCAAGCGCCGTGCCCGCAAGAGCAAGTCGGCAGCGCGCGCCCGTCGTGCGGTGGATCTGCTGCGCGAGGAATCGGCGGGCGATGATGCCGCGCGTTTGGGCGACGACGCCGAGCTCTTCGAACGGCTCCGGGCACTCCGCAAGGAGATCTCCACGGAGCTCTCGATTGCTCCGTACATGGTCTTCAGCGACAAGACGCTCCGCGGTCTTTGCCGCCAGCGACCGCACACGCGCGACGAGCTGCTCGAGGTCAACGGCATCGGCGAGAAGAAGGCCGATGCCTTCGGCGACAAGTTCATGTCGGCCATCATCGACTTCGAATCCGGCGTCCCAGCAGGGGAGTAGATAGCGAAATAAAAAGCCGCGTACAGGAGCTTTGCCTGTACGCGGCTTATCGCTGCCGGTTTGTTATGAGCCGATCGGCTTACTTAGCTGCGTCGTAAGCCTCGGCATCCCACCAGTCGAGCTGGGCGATGTTGTCGCGGATGTGCTTGCAGCTGTTGTGGAAGCCCTCGAGCTCCTCGTCGGAAAGGTCGAGCGTGTAGACCTCCTCGACGCCCTCGGCGCCGATGACGCACGGCAGCGAGGTGAAGATGCCCTCCTCGCCGTACTGGCCGGTCATGAGGGTGGAGGCGGAAAGCACGGCGTGCTCGTTGTGAAGCACGGCGGCGCACACGCGCGCGGCGCTGTTGGCGACGGCGTACTCGGTGCAGCCCTTGCCCGCGTAGGTCACGTAGCCGCCCTTGCGCGCGAGCTCCTCGACCTCGGCGTGGTCGAAGGCGTACTTCTCGGGGTTCTCGGCCTCGAGCTCGGAGAGCTTCTTGCCGGCGATGGTCGCGGCCTTGTAGGCGGCAAGCTGGCTAAAGCCGTGCTCGCCGATCATGTAGGCGTCGATCGACTTGGGGCTGATGCCGGTCTTCTTGGAGATCTCGGAGTGCAGGCGGGCGGAGTCGAGGCCGCAGCCCGAGCCGATGATCTTCTTGGGGTCGTAGCCGGTGAGGTGCCAGAGCTCGGTGCAGACCACGTCGCAGGGGTTCGAGATGGAGACGAAGATGCCCTCGAAGCCGGCGTCGACCACGCGCTTGGCGAAGGTGCGGGCGGCGTCGGTGGTGAAGAACAACTCGCCGTCGCGGCTCGTGGCGGCGAGGGCGACCTTGCCGGCGGCGTTCACGATGACGTCGCAGCAGGCGAGCTCCTCGTAGTGGTCGTGGCAGTTCACGATCTTGGTGTTGTAGGGCACGAAGGTGAGGGAGTCGTGCAGGTCCTGGACCTCGGAGGTCACCTTTTTGTCGTCGATGTCGCAGAGGTAGAGCTCATCGGCAATGCCCTGGAGCAGAAGGCTGTTGGCAACGTGGGCGCCCACATGGCCCTGACCGATAACGCCGACTTTGCGCGTGCTGTACATAAGACCGTTTCCTTTCCTCGGCTGTGTTGTGCGTTCGGCTATTGTACGCGCTTGCGGGGGCGCATGCCCCGCGAGATAGGGCGTTGCGCTGCGGGATTGCGCAAATTCGCACGGGGGAGTGCCTGCGGCTATCGCTTTATGAGATAACCAGGTACACAAAAGTCCTCATGCAATAAACCCATTTCCCTATTGTAAAGGTGGGTAGAAAACCTATACTTCTGCACCACAAGCGGGCGAGCGAGCGCAAACGCAGGTCAGGGAGGCCTGCCGCTCTCAACCGCGCAGGGAAGGTGCAGCATCATGCAGCGTTCAAAGACGAATCGCACGGGAGGCCGACGACTACTGGAGGCATTCGCGTGCGCTTGCATGCTGCTTGCCGCCGTTGCCTCAACATTTGCGCTCGGCGCGCGCCCCGCGGCCGCCGAGGATCTCAAAACGGTCCACATCGGGTTTCCGTCGAGCGGCAACAACTTTCAGAACGGCCTCTTGGGCGTGGCCGAGGCCAAGGGCTACCTCGACGAATACCTCGAGCCGCTCGGCTACAAGGCCGAGACCACGGGCTTCGTGGGCGCCGCTCCGGCCCTGCACGAGGCGCTGACCTCGGGCGACCTCGACTTTGTCGACTACGCCGGGTTCGCCGGCATCCTCGGCAAGTCCAAGGGCATCGACACCACGCTGCTCGCCGTCACGGATTACGGCTCGAACTGGAGGCTCGTCGTCTCCAAGAGCTCGGGCATCAAGAGCCTCAAGGACCTCAAGGGCAAGAAGGTCGCCTACCAGCGCGGCGCCACGCCGCAGATGTACCTGGTCAAGGTGCTCGGCGAGGCCGGCCTGACGTTCGACGACGTCGAGGCCGTCAACGCTACGCTCCCCGACGGACTCTCCACACTTGCCTCGGGCGGCGTCGATGCCGCGGTGGTGAGCGCCGGGCAAGAGACCCAGCTCGTCAAGGAGGGCCTGGTGAGCGTGCTCCACAACGGAGCCAAGTCCAATCCCAAAAAGTACTTTGAGCCGACGGTGCTCGTGGGTCGCACGGCCTATCTCAAGGATCACAACGACGTGGCGGTCGCCATCCTCAAGGCGCTGCTCAAGGCTCGCGCCGACGTCATCGCCGACCCAGACGCGTTTATCGACCTGGTGGTCGAGAAGTCGGGCAACCCGATCGAGGTCATCAAGGCGCAGAACGCCGCCGACCAGACGGTGCTCCGCCCGCTCTCGCTCTCGGGCTCCATGCTCGCGTCCATGAGGAGCGTGCAGAAGTTCGAGCTGGGCGAGGGGATCATCCAGAGCAAGGTCGACATCGACTCCTGGACCGACTCGAGCTACCTCAAGCAGGCGCTCACCGAGTACGGCTCGGACGGCAAGGGAACCGACGGCGCCAAGCTGGCGACCGAGCGGATCGCCGCCCGCGTCGCGAGCGCCGAGGACCTTGCCGCGCGCAAGCAGGAGGCCGTGGTGCAGGGCCTGATCGGCGCGCTCCCCGTGGTAGCCGCGGCGGCCTTGGCAACGCTCGCCGTCGTCATCGCCCGCAAGCGCGCCCTCGGCTCCGTGGCCGAGGGCCGCAACGACCCCGTGGGCCCGCACGTCCGCGTGATCGAGACTCTGTTCGCGCTCGTCCTTCCGCTCTGGATTCTGGTCGCCTGGCACGTTGCCACCTCGAGCGGCCTGCTCTCCACGGTGGTGCTCCCGCGCATCTCGAGTGTGGTCTCGACGCTGGTCGAACAGCTTGATACCGGCACCTTCAAGGGCGACGTCGCCGTGAGCGTGGTGCGCATCCTCAAGGGCTATGCCCTCGCCGCGGTCGCCGGCATCTTCTTCGGCGTGCTGATGGGCATGAGCCGCACGGCCCGCGGGTTCTTCTCGCTCGCCTTCAAGGCGATCCGCCAGATCCCGATGATGGCTTGGGTCCCGCTGCTCGTCATCTGGTTCGGTATCGACGAGGAGTCCAAGGTCGCCGTGATCTTCTTGGCGAGCTTCTTCCCGATTCTCGTGAACACCATCGACGGCATCGAGCGCACCGACCAAAAGCTCGTGGAGGTCGGCCACATGTACCGCCTCTCGCGCTGGCAGATGTTCCGCGAGATCTACCTGCCGAGCGCTCTGCCCTCGATCTTCGTGGGCCTCAAGCTCGCCCTCGGCATCGCCTGGATGGCCGTCGTGGGCTCCGAGATGATCGCCGCGAGCTCTGGCATCGGCTTCAGGATCAACGACGCCCGCACGCTCATGGACTACTCGATCGTGTTCGCCGGAATCATCGTCATCGCCGTCACCGGTGTTGCCATGGACGCCGTGCTCGGCCTCGTTGCCCGCGCCGCCACGCCGTGGCAGCAGAACAAGCGCTAGGAGGTGCGCCATGTCTAACGACCTGACCGTGCGCGGTCTCAACAAGGACTTTACGATCAAGGGCGCCGAGCGCCGGGTGCTCGACGGCATCGACCTCAACGTGGAAGACGGCGAGATTCTCGTCATCGTCGGCCACTCGGGCTGCGGCAAGTCGACCCTGCTCAAGATCATCGCCGGGCTGGAGTTCCCTACGTCGGGCACCATCGAGCTCGACGGAAAGCCCGTTGCGGGCCCCGGCCCAGACCGCACGATGATCTTTCAGGAGCACCGCCTGTTCCCGTGGATGACCATCCGCTCCAACATCGAGTTCGGCCTGCGCAAGAAGCCCGCCGCCGAGCGGAGCGAGATCGCGAGCCGCCTGCTCAGGACCGTCGACCTCGAGGAGTTCGCCGACGCCTACCCCGCGCAGCTCTCGGGCGGCATGTCGCAGCGCGCCGCCATCGCCCGCGCGCTCGCCACGAGCCCCGAGATCCTCCTGCTCGACGAGCCGTTCGGCGCGCTCGACGCCTTCACCAAGATCGATCTGCAAGATGAGCTCCTGCGCATCCACGAGGAGCAGGGCGGCACCATGATCATGGTCACCCACGACATCGAGGAAGCGGTCTACCTGGCCGACCGGATCGTCGTCATGGCGAGCAAGCCCGGGCGCATCGAGGAGGTCGTCGACGTGCAGCTCGGCCGTGCGCGCGACCGCGGCAGCGCGGACTTTGCCTGGTACAAGAAGCGCGTGTACGACCACTTCTTCAAGACGGACGAGGCTGCGCCCGAGTACACGATCTAGCGCCGGACCGCACGCATCTACAGGTTTTTTAAGACGAGGAAAGCGAGGGAGAGGGTTTTGACCAGCAGCAACACCGACAGCGCGAATGCCGCGTGTGCGAGCTCCGCGCCCGCGGACGCCGACCGCCGGGTCGACGGCATGAGCTTTGAGACCGCGCTCCTGCACGCGCGCCGCCGCGACCCCTTTGCGGCCGAGTCGACCACGCCGCCGATCTTCCAGACGAGCGCCTACCTGTTCGACGAGGAGGAGCGCCACGCCGCCGTTGCGGGCGGCCGCGCCCCCGGCTACGTCTACTCGCGCCTGGGCAACCCCACGGTGGCGGCGTTCGAGCGCCGCATGGCCGCGCTCGAGGGCGGTTTTGCGGCCGTGGCCACGGCGAGCGGCATGGCCGCCATCTTCAACGCGCTCATCAACGTGCTGCGCTGCGGCGACAAGATCCTCGCCGGCGCCAACCTCTACGGCGGCTCGGTCGAGCTCTTCGATAACCTCGAGGTCTTCGGCATCGAGACCGTCTACGTGCCCGAGGTTACGCCCGAGGCGCTCAGCGCCGCCTGGGACGAGCGCTGCCGCGTGGTCTTTGCCGAGACAATCTCGAACCCGTGCCTCGACGTGCTCGACATCCCGGCCGTCGCCGCATGGGCGCACGAGCGCGGGCTCGGCCTCATCGTGGACAACACGGTCGCCACGCCCTACCTCTGCCGCCCGCTTGCGCTCGGCGCCGACGTTGTGGTCGAGAGCTCGAGCAAGTTCATCAACGGCCACAGCAACGCCATCAGCGGCGTCGTCGTCGATTCGGGCCGCGGCCCGTGGAGCGCCGATAAGTTCCCCAGCATGAAGAAGTGGGCGCGCCTGGGCCAGATGGCCTACGTCGCCAAGCTCCGCCAGGGGCTCTTCCGCGACACGGGCGCCTGCCTCGCGCCGCTCAACGCCTTTCTCAACTGCACCGGCATCGAGACGCTCGCGCTGCGCATGGAGCGCGCCTGCTCCAACGCGCTTAAGCTGGCCGAGTGGTTTGAGCAAAGCGGCCTGGTGAGCGAGGTCCGCTACCCGGGTCTGGCGAGCAGCCCCGCCCGAGCGCTTGCCGAGCGGCAGTTCGGCGGCCGCGGATTCGGCGCGCTCGTGGCCGTCCGCGTGGGTTCGCGCGAGCGGGCGTTCGAGGTCATCGACGCCGTGAAGATTCCGTTGCGCGTGAGCAACATCGGCGACACCAAGACGCTCATCACGCATCCGGCTAGTACCGTGTTCGCCGACAACACCGACGAGGAGCGCGCCGCCGCCGGGGTCTGGCCCGACACGATTCGCCTCTCGATCGGCATCGAAGACGTCAGCGACCTCATCTGCGACTTCAAGCAGGCGCTCGAGGGCGCGCGCAGCTAGCACAGGGCGTCAGATCCCGCATCGCCTGCGGGAGTTAGGGGAGAAAGATGGCAAAGATCAACAACGCCGCGCTCAAGAAGGGCGGCTTCATGTCCCAAAAGCAGAAGGGCTTCTATGCCCTGCGCATCCGCGTGACCGGCGGGCACCTTACCGCCGAGCAGCTCCGCGTGGTCGCCGAGGCCGCCGAGAAGTACGGCCACGGCTACGTCCACAACACGAGCCGCCAGTCGGTCGAGATCCCCTGGATCAACGTGGAGGACGCCGAGGCCGTCAAGGAGCTGCTCGCCTCGGGCGGCGTGGAGCCCGGCTGCTGCGGCGCGCGCGTGCGCACCGTCACCGGCTGCCAGGGCTGCGCCACCTGTCCGGCCGGCAACATCGACAGCTACTCCGTGGCCACCATGCTCGACGACCGCTACTTCGGCCGCGACCTGCCCGGCAAGTTCAAGTTCGGCGTGACCGGCTGCCAGAACAACTGCCTCAAGGCCGAGGAGAACGACATGGGCGTCAAGGGCGGCCGCAAGGTCAAGTGGGTGCCCGACGCCTGCATCCACTGCGGCATCTGCGCCAAAGTCTGCTCGTTCGGCGCCATCACCGACGACGGCGAGACCATCACGGTCGACTACGACAAGTGCGCGAGCTGCGGCAAGTGCTCGCAGAAGTGCCCGGTCGACGCCTGGGAGACCCGCGCGGTCTACAACGTGGTGTTCGGCGGCCTGTTCGGCAACCACATCACCACCGCGCGCTCGATCCTGCCGCCCGTCGAGACCGACGAGCAGCTCATGGCTGTGGCCGACGCCGCCATCCAGTGGTTCGACGACCACGCCAAGGCCGGCGACCGCTTTAAGTTCACGCTCGAGCGCGAGGGCTGGGAGAGCATGGTCGAGGCCGTGACCGCGGCCTACGAGGAGCACGCGCCCAAGCCCGGCGAGCCCATCCCCGCGCTCGTCGGAACCGAAGATTAGCAACCCGCGCTCCGGGCACACGGCCCGTGCGCATCACGAAAGGAGAGCCCCATGGCTCAGGAACCCATCGCATTCGACGACGAGGTCGACATCACCGACGCCGTCTGCCCCATGACCTTCGTGCGCGCCAAGGCGGCCGTCGAGGAGCTCGAGGTCGGGCAGGTGCTCAAGGTGCACCTCAACGAGGGCGAGCCCATGCAGAACGTGCCGCGCTCCCTCAAGGACGACGGCCAGCAGGTGCTGCGCCTCACGCCCTCCGAGGACGAGGGCACCTTCGACCTCTTCGTCAAGAAGCTCGTCGACTAACCGACCGGCCGGCCCGCCCGCGGCTCGGCCCCTTCCAAACACCCCGGCAACCCAAGGAGAAAGAACATGGCAGATCGCATCGACGCCTCCGCATTCGAGGAGCGCGTGCTCAAGGCCTCCGTGCCCGTGCTCGTCGACTTCTATTCCGACACCTGCATTCCCTGCAAGCGCCTGAATCCCCAGCTCGCCAAGCTCGAGGAGGCGCGCGCCGGTCAGCTCGACGTCGTCAAGGTGAACATCAACTTCGACACCCAGGTCGCCGTCGACAACGGCGTCATGGCCGCCCCCACCCTCCTGCTCTTCTCTGAGGGGGAGGAGCGCGGCCGCGAGGTCGGATTCAAGACCCTTGCCGAGCTCGAGGCCTTCATCGACGGAGCCCTCGCCTAAATAACGGCGCCATCCAGCGCGCGGCCGGCCGTTGGGCAAATCGACGGCGCCGGCCCTTCCACCACAAGCGAACACTAAGGAGACAGCAATGAAGATCACGGTTTCGGGCAAGCAGAAGACCTACGACGACGGCCTTACCGTCACCGCCCTGATCGCCGCCGAGGAGGTCGAGACCCCCGACTACGTGACCGTCTCGATCAACGACGAGTTCATCGACCACAAGGATTTCGACACCCGCGAGCTCGCCGATGGGGACGTCGTGGAGTTCCTCTACTTCATGGGCGGCGGCTGCTAGGCTCAGCCACCGCACCTCGGGGCTCAATCGTCGCTTACGTACCTTAAGTACGCTGCGCTCCTCTTTCGCCCCGATCTGCGGCACCTGAGCCTAGCAGCAGGTTCACGGCCCAGGCACCGCTTTTTCATCTTCTTCGTTCACTACAGAAAGGTGCGTTTCACCATGGCGTTTTCTAACGAACAGCTCGAGCGCTATTCGCGCCACATCATCCTCAAGGAGGTCGGCGTCAAGGGGCAAAAGAAGCTCCTCAACGCCAAGGTCCTCATCATCGGCGCCGGCGGCCTGGGCGCGCCGGCGGCCCTCTACCTGGCGGCGGCCGGCGTGGGCACCATCGGCATCGTTGACGCCGACGAGGTCGACCTCTCCAACCTGCAGCGCCAGGTCATCCACGCCACCTCCAACATCGGCGAGCCCAAGGTCGAGAGCGCCAAGGAGGCCATGACCGACATCAACCCCGATGTGACGGTCAACACCTACCAGGAGTTCGTCGACTCCACGAACATCGCCGAGCTCATCGCCGACTACGACTTTGTGATCGACGGCGTGGACAACTTCCCCACCAAGTTCCTCATCAACGA
>CAVDTO010000006.1:0-22123 GCA_963611895.1 bacterium | reverse complement strand
CTATAGCACAGTGGAGTGCAGGCTGCGAACTTTTGTCAAAAATGTTTCCTGAGGCCCGTTTTGGCACGGCTGGCGATGCGCGGCTGGACGGTGGGGAAGGCGCGGCTGTTTCTTGGCTCGGAGTTGGCTCTCGCGCATGGGTTTGCGATAGGTCGGCCGCAGGTTCGCCGCTTTACGCGCTCTTAACCTTTCGCGCCCGCGGGATAGATACCTTCGCGTGTTAAACTTTTCCACAAATGTGGGATTGCCGATAACAAGGGGTTGCTTGCCGCATGAATCAAAACCAGCTCGGATACTTCGTGTCCGTCGTCGAGGAGAACGGCTTCTCAGCCGCGGCGCGCGCATGCTCCGTCACCGTTCAGGCCATCTCCAAATCGATTACCGAGCTCGAGCGCGAGCTCGGCGCCGTGCTCTTCGTTCGTTCTCCGCGCGGGATCTCGCCCACGGACTACTGCAAGAGCTTCTATCCGTTTGCCCGCCGCGCGGTCGACGCCTTTGCCGAGGCCGAGGCGTTCTCGAGCGAGTTCGCCGGCAGCGATGCCCTGCCGCCTTCGTCCGTGCATCTCAACTTTGGCGTGTGCACCCCGATCGTCGATGGCAGCGAGGCGTTCCGCAAGCTGTTTACCGCCTACTTCGGCCGTTCCATCCGCGCGGGCGTCGATTTCGAGATGGTGCTCCCCGAGGAGGGCATCGCTCGCGTGCGTTCGGGTGAGCTCAACGGTCTGGTGACCATCGGCGAGGTCGATGCCGAGGGACTCACCTCCAACGTGCTGGGCAAGCTGGGTTGCGGCATCAGCGTCTCGCGCCGCCACCCCCTTGCCAAAAAGAACGCCGTTACCCTCGCCGACATCAAGGAGTACCCGGCGGGCGAGTCGTCCATCTGGGACAACTTCACCGAGTCGATCCTCGTCAAGTTCAAGAAACGCGGCCTTTTGGGCAAGTCCATCAAGGTCGAGGGGCCGGCCGAGGCGCTCGAGTTCTTCGGCGAGCTCAACGGCTTCTTCTTCTCGGCGATGATGCCCTACGTCAAGAACTCCTCGCCGCTCATCAAGGTGCTCCCCATCAACGACGACGGCGTGCCTCTCGCGCACGTGTGCCTCGTCACGCTCGATGCCGCCGAGGGCCCGCAGCGCGTGGCGGTCGATAACTTCATCCAGGGAACGTTGCGCGGCAGTAATATCAACGAGGCTGCATAGAGACAGCAGCGCATAAGGCTAAAACAGCGAAGGCGACGGTGCCGTATGAGGTGCCGTCGCCTTTTGGTTTGCAGGTCAAAGATCCTGTTCGGTATTTGGGACGCCAGCTCTACTGACCCTGTGCGAGCGGGGAGAATTCGTCGACGATCACGTCGATGCACTGCGGGAGCGCGCGGGCGCCGAAGGTGCCCGAGTTGCTCGAGATGATCTCGCCGTCGAACTCCATGTTGAGCGAGGGCGTGCAGGTGATCTGCGCCTCGTGGGCCTGAATCATGGTGAACTGCGGGCGGCCGAGGGTCTTGCCCGCGGGGTCGAGCGCCGCGGTGATGACCGTGGGCAGCAGCTGCACGGTGCGCACCGGCTCGATAACCACGATGTCGATCTTGCCGTCGTCCATGCGGCAGCTGGGGAACAGGTTGATGCCGTTCTGGATCACGGCCGTGTTGCCGACCATGCAGCAGATGCCGTCGACCTCGTCGACCTTGCCGTCGTGCTCGATCGTGAAGTGCGAGACGGTGGGCTCGAGCGTGTTGAGCGCCGAGAGAAAGTACGCGATCTCGCCGATGTCGTTCTTGGTGGGGGCGGCCTTCTTCATGATCTCGGCGTCGAAGCCCGAGCCGGCGATGATGATGAACCCGTGGCGCTGCTCCTCGCCGGCCTCGTCGGTCCAGAACAGCTCGCCCATGTCGACCTTGACCGTGCGGCCGGCACGGCAGGCCTTGGCGAGCGCCGCGGTCTCGGGCGCGTTGCCGATGTTGTTGAAGAACAGGTTCGCGGTGCCCGAGGGGAACACGAGGACGGGGACGCCGCATCCGCGCAGATGGTCGAAGACGTTCGAGATGGTGCCGTCGCCGCCCGAGACGACCACGCGGTCGAACTCACGCACGTCCTTCACGCAGTCCTCGGGCTCCATACCCTCGCCGATAAAGCGCATCACGCACTCGTCGCCTCCCTGCGAGAGGGCGTGCACGAAGGAGTAGATCTCGTCCGAGCTCAGGCCGGACGCGGGGTTATGGATGATGAGGCAACGCATTGCTGTCATTCCCGTCCTTTGGGTTAGCGAGTATAGTTACTGCGTTGAGCAACTCCGAACATCCTACCCCGCCGCGCGTGGGGCTATCCAAAGACGTTAGGCCCGTATGTATATTTCCACACACGAAGAGCTTGCGGCCTTCTGCGAGCGCGCCCGCGCGTTCGATGCCGTGGCGATCGATACCGAGTTCCTGCGCGAGCGCACCTTCCACCCCAGGCTCTGCCTCGTTCAGGCGGCTACGCCCGACGAGTGCGTCGCCATCGACCCGCTCGCCATCAGAGACCTTTCGCCCTTGGCCGAGCTCATGCGCGACGAGTCCACCGTCAAGGTGTTCCATGCCTGCTCGCAAGACATGGAGGTCCTCTACAACACGCTCGGCGCGCTCCCGCAGCCGATCTTCGACACGCAGATCGCCGCCGCCTTCCTGGGCGAGCGCCTGCAGATCTCGTACCACAACCTGGTGCAGACCTTCTGCGACGTCTCGCTCCCCAAGACGGAGTCCCTGACCGACTGGTCGCGCCGCCCGCTCACCGACAAGCAGGTCGAGTACGCCATCGACGACGTGCGCTATCTCATCGTGAGCTACGCTTGCATGGTCGAGAAGCTCGAGGCCCAGGGCCGCGTGCGCTGGGTGCTCGACGAGACGCGCCCGCTGGCCGATATCTCACACTACGAGCTCGACCGCCGCGCGGCGTACAAGCGCGTCAAGCGTGTATCGTCGTGCACGCGCAAGCAGCTCGCCATCGCGCGCGAGCTCGCCTCGTGGCGCGAGGGGCTGGCCTCCAAGCGCGACATTCCGCGCAAATGGGTCATGTCGGACGACGTGCTGCTGGCGCTCGTCAAGCGCGCCCCGCGTGACCCGGTGAGCTTCCGCTCGATTCGCGGCACCGACCAGCTCTCGGAGCGCGACGTGGACGGCGCGCTCCTCGCGATCAAGAATGGCCTCCGCTGCCCGCCCGACAACTATCCGCCCGCCTTCCACGTGCGGCGCGGGGCCTCGGCCGAGCTCGAGAGCGTCACCGACCTCATGTACGCGCTCATCCGCATCGTCTCGGAGCGCAGCGGCGTGGCCACGGCCATGATCGCCTCGCGCGACGACCTGGTCTCGTACGTGGAGCACCCCGAGAAGAGCCGCCTGCGCGAGGGCTGGCGCTTTGAGCTCGTGGGGTCGCTCCTCGACGACCTGCTCGCCGGAAATATGGGACTCACGGTGAAGGACCGCGCCGTTCAGATCCTCTAGGGGCGTTTTGGGTACACTGCCCCCAACTTCGACTGAGAGGGGTGCCTCAATGGGCGCTTATGGAATGGGCTACGGCTACGGGTACGGCTATGGATACGGCATGGACCCGCTCTACCTGATCGTCATCGTCATCTCCACGGTGCTGGGCCTCGCCGCGCAGGCCTATATCAAGTCAGCCTACGGAACCTGGTCGCGCGTGAAGTCCGACGGCTCCACGGGCGCCGAGGTGGCGCGCCGCATGCTCGACGCGAACGGCTGCCAGAACGTGGCCATCAAGAGCATCGGCGGCACGCTCACCGACAACTACGACCCGCGCGACAACAGCCTGCACCTGAGCGCCGATAACATGCACGGCGGCTCGGTGGCGAGCGTGGCTGTGGCCTGCCACGAGGCGGGGCACGCCGCGCAGCATGCGCAGGGCTACTCCATGATGAAGCTGCGCTCGGCGCTCGTTCCCGTGGTGAACTTTACGCAGAACTTCTGGATGATTGTGCTCATCGCCGGCATCTTCTTGAACCTCTCGGGCCTGACCGCGCTCGCGATCTGGCTCTACGCGTTCTCGGTGCTCTTCCAGGTGGTGACGCTTCCTGTAGAGATCGACGCCTCGCGCCGCGGCGTGCGCTACATCAAGGAGTCGGGCATGAGCGACGTGCAGGTGCGCGGCGCCAAGAAGGTCCTGACCGCGGCCGCCCTCACGTATGTGGCGGCGGCGCTCAGCTCGATCCTGCAGCTGCTCTACCTGCTCGCGCGCACCCAGCGCGGCAACGACCGCTAGGCGCGCGTCGGGCACTGCTCGTTCGCGGAGCGGGCGCACGCGAAGACTGAGCGAGATGCTGGCATGATTGCTCTCTGTGTCCGGGCGGCGTTCTAACATGCATGCCAAGCTCATTTAAGTTCTTGAGGGAGGATTTTTGGCTGGTTGGAATCTAACCGGAACGACGGCGGAGATGCTGGGGGAGCAGGAGCTCCCGTGGAACCGTGTCGGCGCCCCCGGTACGAAGGCCCCTGGTGGTGACGCGGGGGTTGCGAGCGCTGATGCCGGCTCGGCTGCCGGCACCGGTGCCGCCGACGACGATGCGCTCAGCGTCTCCGAGGCCGTCGGTCTTGCAGCGGGCGCCATCGATGCGCTCCCACAGATCACGATCCTCGGCGAGGTCACGGGATTCAGGGGGCCTCACTCCCGGAGCGGTCACTGCTACTTCCAGATCAAGGACGACTCCTCCGCGGTCGACTGCACCATCTGGCGCGGCGTGTACTCCAAGCGCTCGTTCGATTTGCGTGACGGCATGCAGGTGCTCTTTACCGGGCAGTTCAACATCTACAAACCTCAGGGTCGCATGAGCTTCAGCGCCAAGCGCTTCTCGCTGGCGGGGGAGGGCCTGCTCAGGCAGCAGGTGGCCGAGCTCGCTCGCAAGCTCGAGCGCGAGGGGCTCATGGACCCGGCGCGCAAGCGCAAGATCCCGGTCTTCTGCACACGCGTGGCCGTGGTCACCTCGCTTTCGGGCGCCGTCATCGACGACGTCAAGCGTACGCTCAGGCGCCGCAACCCGCTCGTGGAGATCGTCTGCGTGGGTGCCAAGGTGCAGGGCGAGGGCGCTCCTGCCGAGCTTATCGAGGGGCTCCGCCGTGCGGTCGGCATCGAGGGCGTTGACTGCATCCTGCTCGTGCGCGGAGGCGGCTCCTTCGAAGACCTCATGACGTTCAACGACGAATCGCTTGCCCGCGCCGTCGCCGCCTGCCCTGTGCCCGTGGTGACCGGTATCGGCCATGAGCCCGACACCTCGATCTGCGACATGGTGAGCGACCGGCGCGCGTCGACCCCCACGGCGGCCGCCGAGTCGGTCGCGCCCGCCATGAGCGAGCTCACCGACGTTCTGCAGACGCGCGAGCAGCGGCTCGTGCGCGTTCTCGACCAGCGGCTTGCTCAGGAGCGAGCCGATGTCGACGCTGCCCTCGAGCGCGGCGGGCGCGCGTGGAGCGCGACCGTGGGACGTTTTCGCTCCGCGCTCGACGGCTTTGCCGAGCGCCCCTGCATGAGCGACCCGACCTCCATCGTCGACCACCGGCGCCTGGAGATCGCGCAAACGGGGCAGCGCCTTGCGGATGCCTGCGAGCATTCCCAGGCTCGCTTTGCCGCGGATCTCGCGCGCCTGGCCCCGGGCCTTGCGGAGAGCACCAAGGGCTTTAGGCCCAAGGAGCATGCGCTCGCGCTTGCGGGCACAAAGCTCGCTAACGAGGGACGCACACTGCTCGCGCACGAGTCATCCGACCTTGCGCGCTACGCGGCCTCGCTCGACGCGCTCTCTCCGCTCAAGGTGCTCGGTCGTGGCTACGCGATCGCCTACGGCGATGACGGAGTGCGCACGAGCGCGGGCGACTTCGTCCCCGGCGACGCGCTTCGCGTGCGGTTTGCAGACGGCAGCGTCAACGCAACGGTCAACGCGGTTTCTGAAGAGTAATCGGGCCCAAGACGTTATTCAATCAGGTAATTCACCAATCGAAAGGACATAACATGGCAGAGAAGGTCGACGTCGAGAAGCTCACCTACAAAGAGGCCTCCAAGGAGCTCGAGCTCATCATCCGGAGCCTTGAGTCGGGCGACATGGAGCTCGAGGATTCGCTCGAGAGCTACACACGCGGGGTCGAGCTGCTCAAGAGCCTGCGCGCCCGCCTAGCCGCGGCCGAGCAGAAGGTGAGCGTGCTCTTGGAGGACATCGACGGGAGCGACAAGCTCGTTGCCGCCGATGCCGCGAACGAGGATGACAAGTTGAGCTTCTAGCGCCTACAATCCCTAAGAACGAACGAAACCGACCGAAAGGCAGGCTGCCATGTGCGACTGCATCTTCTGCAAGATCGCTTCCCACGAGATTCCCTCGACCGTCGTCTTTGAGGATGACCAGGTCATCGCGTTCGACGACCTCAACCCGCAGGCCCCCGTCCACACGCTCGTGATCCCCAAGGCCCACTATGCCGACATCACCGACGGCGTGCCGGCAGAGACCCTCGGCGCCATGACCCATGCCATCAGCGAGGTCGCCAAGGCCAAGGGGCTTGATGCGGGCTTCCGCGTGATCTCCAACAAGGGCGCCGACGCCGGCCAAACGGTCATGCACTTCCACATGCACGTCCTCGGCGGCAAGCCCCTCGGCGAGGGCCTTATCTAGAATCGGGATTCTGTCGGAATTTCTATAGTGTCGTTACAGGTTCGATTTAATACTCAACGACCTTCTTAAACCATTCATTTAATTAAACGTATTCAGCAGAGGGCAGCTTAGTTTACTGTCCTCTGCGATTTTTTATGTTGCAAATTGAATTAGCCCTTTACCTGGGGTTCTTTCGCCTTGTTTTCGAATATAGTTCTTGAAATTCGATATATGGGGCTAATCAATGAACATATCGCAATTGGAATATCTTGAATCGGTTGTTAGGCATGGTGGCGTTCGTAAAGCTGCGGCTGCCCTGCATGTAACCCCGCAGGCCGTTTCTTCGGCAGTAAAAAGGCTCGAAGCGGAATTAGGTGTCGAGCTGCTTAATCGTGACGCGAGGGAAATCGTTCCCACCCCTGAGGGAAGAGAATTCGCATTACGTTCCGAGTCGATTTTGGTAGAGATCAACGCCTTAAAGCAGTTTGCTAAGGGGCGCCCGGCGGGCGTTTCCCCCGATGGGCATTTTCGGCTTTACGTGCCGTGTCTACATGGCAGGGGAAGATTATTTGTCGAGGATTGCTACGAATCGTTTGTCGCGCATTGTCCACAGATTCATCTCGACGTATGGCATCAGCCCAGCGCGGCTTGTTTTGAGTCGCTATCTATGGGGATTTCCGATGCGGCCGTTTCGCTCGAGGAGCCTTCTGATGTACACCTTGAATGCAAGCAATTGGGCAAGAGGGAGCTCATGGTGCTTACGTATTCCGGAGACGCTAATCGGTGCGCTCTATCTATCCAGGACTTGCTTGCTGGGAGAATAGCTGTTCCTATTAATTTGGGCCCCTGCTTGAGGTCTATCGGGAAATGCCCGGAAGCTCAGCTCAAGGGCTTTAGATTTCGAGACGTTGAGTATCAGGCTTCAGAGCAGCTCGCCTTTCTTCGAGGCGGGGGAAGGGTGCTGACGTTTCCTGATTCGCATATTGCTCACGTAGATGATGATATTAAAGAATGTCGGATCGAGGGTTCGCGGGAGTTGATGCTTCCGGTGTTCTTCTGTTATAGGAAGGGCGAGTGGAGCGAGCGTCATCGAACCGTCTTTTGGCATCTCATGAAATCGATTGACTAGTTTGTAAAGCAATAGTTGCCAATCATTAAGACGGATCTGACGGCTCGCGGACTATCTTTCGTCTCAAGCGATCGCTAAGCAGTCCCTTTTGAGAGAAAGGTTCGTCATGAAGCCCCTGAACAAAACCAATACCGAAGTTAAGTCCGAGCGAACGGTGTGCATGTACAACGCTTGCAAGGCTTAAACGTGCGGGACGGCTCGTCAGGGCCGTCCCTTTCTATAAGGGGGTGCTGATGGTTGGCTACATCAAACTTGAGGAGCTTGAGATGATCGAGCTCTCAGACGGTAAATATGTGCTTGTGAATCTCATTAACGGAAACGCGGATGTTCTCGACGGGGCCGTCGCGAATCGGTTGTTCAAGGGCTCGTTCTTTGAATTGGATTCTGCAACGTTACAACAGCTCATCGATAGACAATACATCTTTTCATCTATGGCTGAGCGCGATGCCTATCTTGACGAGGCCAATCAACGGCTCTTGGATGAGTCGAAACGAGAGGTTCCAAACTTCATCGTTGTCCCGACGTATGCATGCAATCTTGATTGCTACTACTGCTTTGAAAGGGCGAGCGTGTCACAAGACGCTCGCTGTGGGATCGAATCCGCCTTTGACGCAAACGACTTTTTCGATTTTGCTGACCGAATAGTCGGCTCCTATCGCGCTGAATTCGGAGAGTTTGAACCTTCCGATGTGATTGTTACGGTTACGGGTGGTGAGCCGCTTCAGTCCGAATGCAAGGCGAATATCGAAGCAATTCTCGAGGGAAGCAGGCAAAGAGGCTTTAGGGTCGACTTTGTTACCAATGGGCTGAATATTCCGGAGTTCTACGAGCTGCTCGCACGCTTCTCTTCGACGATAGATGGATTTCAGATCACCCTCGATGGAGCTAAGGACGTTCATGATTCCATCAGGGTATCTTCGGGCGGGGAGCCGACTTTCAACAGCATTATTCGATCGTTGACGTTGCTTGATGAAGCCGGTTTTAATACCAGCGTACGAATTAACGCAACGCGATTGAATATCGAATCAATCGGGGGCCTGGGGCCCGTTATCGAGCGGTTCGGGAATGTTCTCTTCTACGTATATCTGCTGCAGCAAGAAGGTTGTTGCCAAAACGAGAACGTCATCCCTGAGCTCGAGGGGATTCGTCTACTTGATGATTTAAAGGCTTCTTACAATTGCTTAGATGGCCTATTGGTCGAATTCCATGGGAGACGACTTGTAGAAGCTATTTTCGATGGGCGGACGTTTCATCCCAAAATCAAGATTTGCGCCGCGATGAGCAACCAATATATTTTCGATTGTGCTGGTTCCGTCTTTAAGTGCTGGTGGGCAATGGGGGCTCCCGAGCGTGCGATAGCAACTGGTTCCGGGGAGGTTCGACAGTGGAACGTTGACTTATTGCGCGCATACCACCAGCGGAACGTTCTTCAAATGAGGAAATGCCGTTCTTGCAAATACCGTTATGTATGCGGTGGTGGCTGCACCGGAAAGCTCGGGCTTTCAGATCTTCTTGAAGGGGCGGTTTCTTGTCCGGATTTTCATTCGATTCTCGACTATGAGGTCAGGCGAAACCTTGGCGAGCTTTCGAACGGAGGCGACCGTTCATGCTGAGCCAGGCAGACTATACCGTTCTGCGTGCGCGTCGTGGCAATGTGTTCGCAGCAAATTTCCTTACAGGGTCACTCGATATCTTAGATTCGCGCTGCATGTCTAGCGAGAACAGAATTGAGACGGCGTCGCTTAACGATAGCGAGCGCAATTATCTTCTGCGGCGAGGACACCTGCAGTATTCGGAAAATGCTCAGGTTACTGAACTTACTCATCTTTGGAATGAATATCGCCTTAAGACGCGGCTGAGGTGCTATGTCTACGTGCAGTTGACCCTCGCGTGCAATCTGCGCTGTACGTATTGCTTTCAAGGCAAAGAGGGACATCCGCAATTGCGTATGTCTATCGGAACCCTAAAAGAGGTGGAACTCTTTCTTGAAGGTCTTGCGGACAGCTTTGGGGACCCTTCTCGTCTTGTCGTAGTGCTTTATGGCGGAGAGCCTTTGATGGCCTCGAACCTTAGTGCAATTGATGACTTGTTGCGTTTTTGCGAGCACGAGCATATTTCTGTAAGGGTCATTAGCAACGGGGTCAATCTCCAGCAATTCATACCGCTGTTCAAGACAAGCGGGGGATTGATTGAAGGCGTGACGATCACATTAGATGGAGATCGCGCGAGACATGACGCCTCACGGGTATTTCCTGATGGTTTGGGTTCATATGGCCGGGTTGCCTCATCTATCTTCTTGGCTCGGGATGAGAATATTGATGTCACGATACGGATGAATGTATCGCCAGATTTAGTTGGTGAAATTCGGCACGGGGATTGGCGACTAGCTGATATTCCTTACGAGGTCCATCGAGTTGAGTCACGCATCTACGGGGAGGCCATTAGCTTCCGCGATCTTCTCGATTTGTGCCTCAACGGCTTTCTTGATGTTTCTGAGATGGCTGTAAATCAGGTGAGTTATTTTCTGCAAATGTTCGAAGAAGACCAGGATCATTACCCGTTGTTCCATGACTGTTACCCAGGATCGGTTGTTCTGGTTTCCCCTTCGGGCTCCATCTATGGCTGTAACGAAATATCTGACGAAACTACCCTTTTAGGTTCAGTTGGAAAAGATTGCGATTCGTTTCTTCGTCAATTTAAAAGCGCATTTATGGGACAAGCGCTGCATCTGGATAACGTGCCCTGTCTTAGGTGTCCCGTATATCCGGTTTGCGGCGGTGGGTGTCCGCATCGTCGGGGCGACGTATCCGATTTCCGTTGTTGCAACTACTTCGGGGACATTATCGAGATGCTTGATTTTTATATAGATTGGAAGCTCGGTGCGGCGGTGAGCGATCGTGAATAGAAACGTCCCGCTTTACATGGGGTTCGTGTTCCTGTCGAATTTCAGTACCATTCTTTATTTTCTGACGGTTTACCTGCAGTTTGTTGGCTACTCGTTAGTTTCGATTTCAAGCATGCTGCTCGCGTATCAGTTGAGCAAGTTCGTTTTGGAAATGCCGACCGGCTATATCTCCGATAAATTCGGCCGCAAGACGAGTGGGATTCTCGGCATGCTCGGGATGCTGGTCTACTATTTGGCTCTTATGGTCGTTCGCGATCCGTTGCTTATGCTTTTCGCTTTTGCATTCAAGGGGCTTTCGATAGCGTGCCTGAGCGGTTCGTTCGAGGCGATTTTCGTAGATAGCGTCTCGCGGGGCGCGCTTGTAAGGCTTAATGTCGTCGAGCGTTTTGTTTTCTATGCCTCGTATGCGTTATCGGCATATCTGGGCGGTTGGATGTCTCTTGAACACGCCTATTGGCTTGGGCTCGCTTGCGATATCGCCGCTATGGTGCTTGCGCTTGTAGTAGTTGCCTTTATGCGCGAGGGGACATGTGCAGACATGGGAGAAGAGGCGCATTCCGGGATTTCGGTTCGGAGAATTGCGAAATCGATCAGCGGAAATGAGGTTCTGGTGGCGTCGTACGCCATGGATGCGTCTCAGGCCTTTGCATTTGTTGCTCTGGAGGACTACTTCACTATGGTTCTCAATGAACGCGGCATGGATTCCGTTGCAGCAGGTTCAACTATTGCGGTTCAGCTTCTTGCTTCTGCTGCCGTTGGCTTAGTCGTTCCCCTGCTGATAAAAGGGGTTAACGAAGGGCGTTTTACTCGTGGGGCGGCTTGCTTCAGACTGGGGTTAACGGCGGCTTTTCTGCTGCCATTCACGCCATCTTGGCTCTTGCCGGCTTTATATGTGTTGCAGACGATTGCGTATACCTTATTTGCGCCGATTAAGTACGCGATTTTTCAGAAGAATGTAGAGCCGGCATATCGCTGCTCCCTAATTTCGGTTCAAAGCCAGATGGTTTCTATCGGTGCCATCGTTTTTTATTTCTTCAATACGATCGTATGTGGGTTTATCGGTGTGCGCGCGACGCTTCTCGCGGCTTTGGTTTTGTCGATTTTTGTTTACGTACCTGCTTTATTTCGCCTGACGCAAGAGTGCGAGAGCGCAGCGTAAGTTTCGTTCTTGGAAACGGCAGCTCACTGCATGTCATGCGTGCGCAACGAGCGCTGAGGTGAGCGAGGGCAACGCATGGGCACCCTTGTTCGCGCTATCGTGTTTTAGTTTACGAACCCGTGACGGCATATGGCCGTTGCGGGTTTATCATTGAGCAAGTTTGCAACGCGCGTGGGGGAGTGCCCTGCGCCCAAGATCTTTAGGGAGACACATGAACGTTCTCGTCGTCAACGCGGGTTCCTCCACACTCAAGTACCAGGTCATCGATACCGTCACGCACAAGGTGTCGGCCAAGGGCTCCTGCGAGCGCGTCGGCTTCACCGGCGGCACCTTCACGCACGCCGCCAACGGCTCCAAGAAGGTGTGCGAGAACACCGAGTTCCCCGACCACAAGGTCGCCATCGAGGCCGTTCTCTCCGACCTCACCGCCAATAAGATCGAGGTCGAGGGTATCGGTCACCGCGTGGTGCAGGGCGGCTGGTACTTCGGCGACTCCGCGCTCGTCGATGCCGACGTGCTCGCCAAGATCCGCGAGGTGGCCCCGCTCGCCCCGCTGCATAACAACCCCGAGGCCAACGTCATCGAGCACTGCCTGAGCGAGTACCCCGAGCTGCCGAACGTCACCGTGTTCGACACCGCCTTCCACTTCGACATGCCCAAGGTCGCAAGCACCTATGCCCTGCCCAAGGACGTTTGCGAGAAGCTGCACATCCGCAAGTACGGCGCGCACGGCACGAGCTACCGCTACATCTCGCACAAGCTCAGCGAGATGACCGACGGTGCCGCCCGCAAGGTCGTCGTGTGCCATATCGGCTCGGGCGCGTCTCTCTGCGCCATCCAGGACGGCAAGTGCATGGACACCACCATGGGCATGACCCCGCTCGACGGCGTGATGATGGGCACCCGCTGCGGCTCCATCGACCCGGCGACCGTCTGCTACCTGCAGCGCGAGGGCGGCTACACCTTCGACGAGGTCGACGACATGATGAACAAGAAGTCGGGCCTGCTCGCCGTGACCGGCGGCAAGACCAACGACTGCCGCAACGTCGAGGAGCTGGCCGTCGAGGGCGACGAGAGCGCTCAGCTCGCCTTCGACATGTTCGTGTACAAGATCGCCGCAAAGGCCGCCGAGATGGCGACCTCGATGTGCGGCATCGACACCCTCGTGTTCACCGCCGGCATTGGCGAGCACGCCCCGGCCATGCGCGCCGGCGTGGCCGACCGACTCGCCTGGATGGGCGTGAAGATGGACCACGCGCGCAACGCTCTGCGCGGCGAGGGCGCCTGGAAGGTCTCGACCGAGGATTCTCCGGTGGCCATCTACGTGATCCCCACCGACGAGGAGTACATGATCGCCTCCGACGTGGAGCGCATCGTCTCCGCCTCCAAGTAGCCTTGAGCTCGTAAGCGGCCGGGCGGTTTCCCTCATGGGACCGCCCGGCCGCTTTTACATGCGCGCCCGCCGTTTGGCCGAACGGGGCCCAGGCGGCGCATGGTAGCGTTAGGAATCGTTCGCGCGGCGCGAGGGCGCATGCTGCGACTACGGAGACGAATTTACGGATACGAAGGGAAGCCCATGAACGTTCTGGTTGTGAATGCTGGCAGCTCCAGCCTCAAGTATCAGCTCCTCGACACCGAGACCCGCGAGGTCTTTGCCAAGGGCAACTGCGAGCGCATCGGGGCGGACGAGGGCATCTTCGGCCATGCGCTCGCGGGCGGCGAGAAGGTCACCGAGACGGCCGTGTTCCCCGATCACAAGGCGGCCATCGCGCGTGTGCTCGACGAGATCGCCTCGGCAGGCTGCTCCATCGACGGCATCGGCCACCGCATCGTTCAGGGCGGCTGGTACTTCGACGACTCCGCGCTCGTTGACGCCGACGTGCTCGCCAAGATCTACGAGGTCGCGCCCCTGGCCCCGCTTCACAACTACGGCGAGGCCGCGGCCATCGAGTACTGCCTCGAGAAGTATCCGGAGTTGCCCAACGTGGCCGTGTTCGACACCTCGTTTCACATGGGCATGCCACGCGTGGCGAGCACCTATGCGCTCCCGCGCGACGTCTGCGAGAAGTACCACGTGCGCAAGTACGGCGCCCACGGCACGAGCCACCGCTACGAGTGGATGCGCGCCAAGGAGCTCTTGGGCGACACCTGCCATAAGCTGCTCTCGTGCCACCTGGGCAACGGCTCGTCGCTCTGCGCCATCGAGGACGGCGTCTGCCGCGACACCACTATGGGCCTCACGCCGCTCGACGGCCTCATGATGGGCACGCGCTGCGGCTCTATCGACCCGGCGACCGTCTGCTACCTGCAGCGCGAGGGTGGCTACACCTACGACGAGGTTGACGAGATGATGAATAAGAAGTCGGGCCTCCTTGCGGTGAGCGGCGTCTCCAACGACGCGCGCGACATCCGCACCCGCGCTTCCGAGGGCGACGAGGACTGCCTGTTCGCGTTCGACATGTTCGCTTACAAGGCCATGCAGCAGGCGGGCTCGATGATCGCTTCCATGGCGGGCGTCGACACCATCACCTTTACCGCCGGCATCGGCGAGAACGACTGGACGATCCGTCAGGCGTTCTGCGAGTGCTTTGAGTGGCTCGGCGTGCGCGTCGACCGCGAGAAGAACAAGCTCGCCGTGGGGCGCGGTCCGCAGGTCATCAGCGCGGCCGGTTCCGCTGTCACGGTCATGGTGCTCCCCACCGACGAGGAGTACATGATCGCGCTCGACGTCAAGCGCCTGACGGCTTAGTTCTAGATCTGGATCTCGCTACCGCCACTTGGCTGGCGATCGCTTTGAGCCGCGGGGCCCGCTTTGGGTTCCGCGGCTTTTTGCTGCGCCAGAGGGTTCGCGAGCTCACGGTGACGCTCGATGGCGTCGGCCACGGTTCCGCCCTCGTCGGGGGAGAGGGAGCGGCGCTTGGGCGCCACGATGCGCTGGGCAGGATAGACGCCGCGGTGCCCCGAGACGATGTAGCTCACGAACGCGACGATCACGAAGTAGGGGCAGCCCCTGCCCCCGAACAGGTCGATGCTCATCATGATGGTCGTGATGGGGACGTTCAGGCCGCCGCAGAAGACGCCGAGCATGCCGAGCGCGGCGACGAAGCTCGGGTCCATGCCGCAAGCCGTGCCGATCCAGCCCCCGAGTGCGGCCCCGATGCCAAAGAGCGGCGTGACCTCGCCGCCCTGGAATCCGGCGCCGAGCGTGAGCGCGGTCACGACGAGCTTGATGAGCGCGTCGGCCCAGGTGGTGCTGCCGGCAAAGCCCGCGCCCACGAGCCAGGTGGAGAGGCCGGCGTAGTCCCAGGCGCCGAGCAGGGCATAGGCGGCGAGAACGACGAGCGACCCGGCTAGGGCTGCGGCGAGGTAGTTCTCGAAAAAGCGGCCGTAGAGCATCTTGATGCCGCGGATGGCGGCCGAGAAGATGCGGGCTGCGAGTCCGAATGCGACGCCCGCGCAGATGGCGACTGCGACCGACTTGAGGCCGATTTCCGGAATGCTTGCGATGCGGTTGGCTTCGTAGGCGGTGCCGAGCGCGCGCGAGGTGAAGAAACCCGTGAACGACGCCACGAGGCAGTAGATGCCGGCCGTGTAGTCGATCTTGCCCACGAAGCACATCTCCATGCCAAAGAACGCGCCCGCGAGGGGAGAGCCGAACACGCCGCCGAATGCCGACGAGATACCGGCGAGCATGAGGTCGTGGTGGTCGCGCTCGTTGAGCTTGGCGACCTTGGAGACGTTGCTCGCGATGGTTCCGCCGATCTGCACTGCTGCGCCCTCGCGACCCGCCGAGCCGCCCGTGAGATGCGTGAGGGTGGAACACACGAAGGTGAGGATCGCCATACGCGCATGGATGAGGCGCTTTTTGAGGGCGGTGTCGATCACCAGGTTGTTCCCGCGCTTGGCGGCAAGGCCGTGGTTGCGATACACCCATGCGGTGCCCACACAGACGAGCGGCATGCCCGCAAAGACCAAGGGGTGCGCGCCGCGGAAGGTCGTCGCGGCGTCGAGGCTTGCCAAGAACGCCCATGCGGCGCATCCCATGGCGGCTGATACCACGACCGTGAGCGCGAGAAGTTTCACGCAGCCGCGCAGGTCGCGCAGGTTGCGCTTGGCATCAGCCGCCAGCAGCTTCTCTCCGAGCGCGAACTGCCTGCGCCCCGTTCCGATGAGGCCGGCAAAGCCGCTCTCGTCCTCGTTTCCGTCGAATTCCACGCGTTCGCCTCCAGGGCATCAAACGAAAAAACCCGGAGTCACAGGACCCCGGGCTTAACGGTTCTTGGAGCGGGCGACGGGAATCGAACCCGCGTCATCAGCTTGGAAGGCTGGGGTTCTACCATTGAACTACGCCCGCAAGATATGGTCGGGACGACAGGATTTGAACCTGCGACATCCTGCTCCCAAAGCAGGCGCGCTACCAAACTGCGCCACGTCCCGAAGGTGCTCGGCAGCTCGGGTTCATCACCCTTGCTCGTCCCAAAGCTTTTCGCATTATAGGGAAGACCACACGCATCCGCAAGGGCGCAAAACGACTCGGATTGCGGGGACCGATCGTTCTTTTGTTCTGTTGTCGTGTGAGCAAAGGGCGAATCGGGTTCTCCGCCTAGGCGGCTGTCGGGCAGGAGCTACGGCGGGGCGTGGGCGGTGCAATCAGGCGGGCGAGCGCATGGGGTGGAGTCGCATGAATATTCGTGCGGACGAAATCTGAGTGCGAACATACGGATGCAGGGTGTCGCAAAGTGCGTTGGGCCTGGCAAAAGACCGAGAGCGCAATGTCAACTGCCGCTCACCGATTGTTATATATCTAAAGTCGGTATCCGATAACGCGGAAAGAATATGCAGAACGCTCCTGCTTGGCCCCTACGGTTTTGCAGCTCAGCAACAGCTCCGTAACATTCTCGAAACACAGTGTGACCCGGGTGTTATGCAATAAGTATTTTGACCTGCAGAAATACTGACACACTGTTTATACCGCCTGCGAGCTTGGAAACTTTAGCGTAATAAAGGAGTACCATTTTGCCCGAATCGCGCGCATGCATAAAAGTGCACCTGCGTATACACCCTAACCAGAGGAGGTAGCTGATGAGCTACACCCAGACCGTCCTTGAGGACCTCAAGGCCCGCTATCCCGAGCAGACCGAGTTCCTCCAGGCCGCAACCGAGATTCTCGGCACCCTTCAGCCCGCGCTCGACGCGCATCCCGAGTACGAGGAGGCCGCCATTCTCGAGCGCCTCGTCGAGCCCGAGCGCGTCGTCATCTTCCGCGTGCCCTGGGTTGACGACTCCGGCAAGGTCCAGGTCAACCGCGGCTACCGTGTCGAGTTCAACTCCGCCATCGGGCCCTACAAGGGCGGCCTGCGCTTCAACCCGACCGTGACCCTCGGCATGCTCAAGTTCCTCGGTCTCGAGCAGATCCTCAAGAACTCCCTCACCACGCTCCCCATGGGCGGCGGCAAGGGCGGCTCCGACTTCGACCCCAAGGGCAAGTCGAACAACGAGATCATGCACTTCTGCCAGTCCTTCATGACCGAGCTCTGCCGCCACATCGGCCCGAACACCGATGTTCCCGCCGGTGACCTGGGCGTCGGCGGCCGCGAGGTGGCCTACATGTTCGGCCAGTACAAGCGCATCCGCAACGAGTGGACCGGTGTCCTTACCGGTAAGGGCCTCTCGTTCGGCGGTTCGCTCGCACGTACCGAAGCCACCGGCTACGGTCTCGTCTACTTCGTCGACGAGTACCTCAAGTCGCGCGGCGACTCCTTCGAGGGTAAGACCGCCGTGGTGCACGGCTCCGGCAACGTCGCCATCTACGCCGTCCAGAAGGTCTCGCAGCTCGGCGGCAAGACCGTCGCTTGCTCCGACACCAAGGGCTGGGTCGAGGATCCCGAGGGCATCGACTACCAGGTGCTCGAGCACATCTACAACAAGAAGCGTTCCGGCAACGACAAGGGCGTCAGCCTCGCCATGTACGTTGACGAGCGCCCGAACGCCACCTGGCACGAGGGCGACGGCCGCGGCGTGTGGCAGCTTCCCTGCGACATCGCGCTGCCTTGCGCCCGCGAGAACACCCTGCTCCTCGAGGACGCCCAGGCGCTCGTTGCGAACGGCTGCAAGGTCGTCGGCGAGGGTGCCAACATGCCCACCACCATCGAGGCTACCGAGTATTTCCAGGCCAACGGCGTCGCCTTCATGCCCGGTAAGGCTGCCAACGCCGGCGGCGTGCTCGTCTCGGGCCTCGAGATGAGCCAGAACGCCGAGCACCTCTCCTGGGCCTTCGAGGAGGTCGACGGCAAGCTTGAGCAGCTCATGCGCGGCATGTTCCACAACGTGGACGACACCGCCAAGAAGTACGGCCACGAGGGCAACTTCGTCATGGGCGCCAACATCGCCGGCTTCGAGAAAGTGGCGGATGCCATGCTGAGCCAAGGCGTGTGCTAACTGCTGCTCTAAGAAAGACCGAAGCTTTCGGCGCGTTAGAATGGACTTCCTGTTGTGCAGGGGGTCCATTTTCTATTGATCGGAGTGCCATGGAGCTCATTAAGAACATCGATAAAGAGGCCGTCTTCAACCTGGCTGGCGCCGTGCCCGCGGAGGCCGGCAAGGTCAACAGCCTCACGCTCTCGCAGACGCCTGCGGCCAAGGTGACCCTGTTCGCCATCGACGCCGACGAGGGCATGAGCAGCCATGCTGCCGGCGGCGACGCCATGGTCAACGTGCTCGAGGGCACGGGCGAGATCGCCATCAACGGCGTGGCGCACGAGGTCCACGCGGGCGAGAGCATCGTGATCCCCGCGGGCGCCCCGCATGCCGTGCGCGGCGTCACGGACTTCAAGATGCTGCTCGTCGTGATCCTTCCGCAGGATTAGGGAGCAACCGTGCCCTTTAGGAACCTTCCCTGCGACGCCGCAGCCCCGCTCGCGGAGCTGATCTGCGCGCGCCCGGGCCAGGTGTCGTCGATGTCGCTCACGAGAATCGGCGATGCGCTCGCGGCCACGCTTCTCGCATTTGCAGAAGGGGAGAGCGTCTCGGAGGAGACCTACCCGGGCGATACCCTGTACTACCTGGTGGAGGGCACCTGCGAGATCAAGCTGCCCGATTGCGATGCCCCCATGCGCGCGGGTGACGTGCTCATGGTCCCTGCGGGGGTCGAGCACGCCGTGGAGCCGAACTCTTCCATCAAGATCCTGCAGCTCACGCTTGAGGGCTGAGTCCCAAGCCGATTGCCCTTGCAGCCGTCGGGCCGTTTTCGTGGCGAGGGAGCGTGTCCTTGCAGAAGCGCGGGTCTCGCGGAATGCCGCGGCCCGCTTTTGAAGACCGAAGTCAATCCATGCATGTGAGTGCACATCAGAGGTGCGGTGCTGTGTCTTCCCCGCTTTCCCAAACCGCTGTCTGGCTGCATGCCGCGCATCACGGACGGGTGCTCCGCGTCCCTTTCGCCGCCGTTAATCGTCGCGCGCGGCCCCTCTATCTCGTGGTGAGGTCGTGGGGCGTGAATCTATCCCTGCGCCACGGTCGCCTATCTGCTAAGATGCATGGTCTGTGCGCCATGCGGGCGTGGCGGAATTGGTAGACGCGCCAGATTTAGGTTCTGGTGGGATTCCCGTGAAGGTTCGAGTCCTTTCGCCCGCACCACGCACCGCGCCTCGCGCGCACCGCATGTTTACCAAGGGGTTCCCGGCGCCTGAAGTTCGAGCCGGGCCATGTATGAGGAGGAACGTTGAACATCACCGCTTCTGAGGTCAAGGACGCCAAGCTCACCGCCACGGTCACCATCGAGGCCGCCGACGTCGACAAGGCCATCAAGAAGGCCTACAAGGACGCCGCCAAGAAGTACCGCTTCCCGGGCTTCCGCTCCGGCAAGGCTCCGCGCCCGGTCATCGATTCCGCTCTCGGCGCTGAGGCCACGCTCGCCCAGGCCACCAACGAGCTGATCGGTGCCAACGAGGCTGCCGTGCTCAACGAGCTCGACATCGTCCCCGTCAAGGAGGGCGACTACAAGGACATCGACATCGCCAAGGACCACGAGGACTACACCTATACCGTGGAGTTCACCCTGCGCCCGGCCTGCGAGCTCAGCTCCTATGAGCCCGTCGAGATCGAGATGCCGCCCGCGGAGGTCACCGAGGCCGAGATCGACTCGCAGGTCGAGATGCTCCTCGGCTATCACGCCACCTTCGAGGACGTCGAGGGCCGCGCCGTCGAGGCCAAGGACTACGTGACCTGCGACCTCGAGGACGTCAAGGGCGCCGCTCAGTTCGCCGGCGAGGGCCGTCTGCTCGCCATGGGCGGTGAGGGCATGCCCAAGGAGTTCGACGAGGCCCTGCTCGGCGCCAACGTCGACGACGTCAAGGAGATCACCTGGAAGCCCGGCGAGGACGAGGACGAGTGCACCGTCAAGGCCACTGTCAAGGGCATCAAGGTTCGCAAGACCCCCGAGCTCACCGACGAGTTCGTGAAGGAGAACTTCGGCTTCGACGACATCGCCGCCATGCGCGACGCCATCAAGCTCGAGCTCGATCAGGACAAGACCTCCAAGCTTCCGGCCCTCAAGGAGAACCGCTGCGTGGCCAAGCTCGCCGAGCGCCTGCAGCTCGACGAGATGGACGAGGATTACGAGAAGTCCGTCTTCAACGAGCTCGCCCAGAACTTCCTGCAGAGCCTCGCTGCCCGCGGCATGTCGCTCGACGCCTGGCTTGCCGCCAACGGCCTGTCCACCGAGCAGTTCCTCTCCGACCTGCACCGTCAGGCCGACGACGTCGCCCGCGAGTCCCTCGCCCTCGACGCCCTCGCCCGCGAGCTCAAGGTCGAGGTCACCGAGGACGACGTGACCGCCGAGTTCGAGCGCGCCGGTGTGGCCGACGTCGAGGCCTCCAAGGCCGAGTTCGTCGCCGACGGCCGCATGCCCGCCGTCCGCGAGTCGATCCGCCGCTCCAAGGCCGTCGACTCCCTCGTGGAGAACGCCAAGGTGACCGAGGTCGACGAGGCCGCCAAGGCTGCCGACGAGGCCTAATCACAGCCAATACGCAGCGCGCTTGTCGGCGCGATGCGTTACATTAGATAACCGGTTGCATGGTTCTCTGCGGTGCCTGTTTCGCTTTGCGGCCGGGCACCGCAGCTGTATGTGAAAGGAGACCGCATGCCGAACCGCATCGATTCCGCACTCGTTCCCTATGTCGTGGAGCAGACCCCGCGCGGCGAGCGCAGCTACGACATCTACTCCAGGCTGCTCAACGACCGCATCATCTTCCTCGGAGACGAGGTCAACTCCGTCACGGCCAACCTCGTGATCGCGCAGCTTCTGCACCTCGAGAGCCAGGATGCCGAGAAGGACATCTCGCTCTACATCAATTCGCCGGGAGGCGAGGTCTACTCGGGTCTCGCGATCCTCGACACCATGAACTTCATCAAGCCCGACGTCTCGACCATCTGCACGGGCATGGCCGCCTCCATGGCCGCCGTCCTCTTGGCCGCCGGCGCCCCGGGCAAGCGCTTTGCGCTCCCGCACTCCAAGATCATGATTCACCAGCCCAGCGGCGGCGCCCAGGGCCAGCAGACCGAGATCGAGATCGCCGCGCGCGAGATTAAGGAGATCCGTTCCGACTTGAACGAGATTCTCTCTGCCGCGACCGGCCAGCCGCTCGAGCGCGTGCAGCAGGATACCGAGCGCGACAACTACATGCGCGCCGCCGAGGCCCTGGAGTACGGCCTCATCGACCGCATCATGACCTCGCGCAACGCTCCGAGCACCGGAAAGGACGCCGAGTAATGACCGACGGTACGTATCGCGGCACGCCCTACGGCGGCGACGGCGCCATCCGCTGCTCGTTCTGCGGCAAGGAACAGGGCGAGGTCCGCAAGCTCGTGAAGGGGCCCACCAACATCTTCATCTGCGACGAGTGCGTGACGGCCTGCGCCGACATCCTCGAGGAGTCGCTGGCGTCCGACTTCATGCAGGCCGCCCATGCCCAGGGGATCCCCGGCTTCTTCCAGAGCCAGGAGGAGCCCGAGGCTGAGTCCGAGCCCGCGCAGGATGAGGGCGGCTCCAAGCGTCAGGTCATCACCCGCGTTCCCACGCCCCACGAGATCTACGATGAGCTCTCGGCCTACGTGATGGGCCAGGAGGACGCCAAGCGCGCCATGTCGGTGGCGGTCTACAACCACTACCGCCGCGTGCTCGAGGGCGGTGCCGCCGAGGGCGCCTTCGACTCCGCATCGGGCAAGAACGCCAAGGCCATCGCCGCCGCGTTTGATTCCGAGGAGGTCGAGCTCGCCAAGTCGAACATCCTCTTGCTCGGCCCCACCGGTACGGGCAAGACGC
>CAVDTO010000005.1:0-25154 GCA_963611895.1 bacterium | reverse complement strand
GCGAGTTCCGCACGAGCCGGAGAGCACTTAATGTGCTCTCCGTGCGAGCAGGACCGTCTGAGCACCAGCCCCAATCCCGGCCACCCGAACCGAACGGGCCCCTTGCCCGCTTACTCGCTGCGCAGCGCGGCCACCGGGTCCTTCTTGGCGGCGATGCGGCTCGGGATGAGCCCGCCCACGAGCGTGAGCACCACGCTCACGAGCACGAGCGCCGCGCCCGCGCCGACCGGCACCGCGGCCAGGTTGGCCACGCCGGCCACGTGCTCAATCACCATGTTGATCGGGATATCCAGCAGCGCCGTGATGCCCACGCCCAAAGCGCCCGCCACCAGGCCGATGATGAACGTCTCGGCGTTGAACACGCGGCTCACGTCGCGCTTGCTCGCGCCGATCGCGCGCAGGATGCCGATCTCCTTCGTGCGCTCGAGCACGCTGATGTACGTGATGATGCCAATCATGATCGAGCTCACCACCAGCGAGATCGCCACGAACGCCACCAAAATATAGGTGATCGCGTTCACGATGTCGGTCACGCTCGACATCATGGTCCCCACCACATCGGTGTAGCGGATCTGCTCGTCTTCCTTGCCAGCGCTCAAGAGCTTCTCGTTGTGCGCCTCGATGATGTCGTCGATCTTCTCCTTGGCCTCAAAGTCCTTGGGGTAGATGTTCACGGCGTACGGCTCGTCGAGGTCCGAGACCCCGAGCTTGTCAAGGTTGCCGTCGTAGCTCGCGTTGTCGGTCTTGGAGCTCATCATCTTCTCGAACGCCGCCACGATCTGCTCGTCGCTCGAACCCTGCTGCCGCATGTTCGCAACGTAGGCCTGCACCTGCGCGGCGGTCTCGGGCTGCATCTTGGCGATCATCTGCTCAATGCCCTCCATGGTGAGTTCCTCGTCGGAGTCCTGGAACGGCAGGCCCGTAAAGATGTCCACGTCCTTGCTCGCGCGCTGGTCAGCCACGACCTCGCTCGCGTCGACCTCATCGATCATGTGCTCCATAAGTTCGGGCGTGTAGAGCACCGACCCCCATTTGCTCGAGCTCGCGCCGTCCTCGGCGGGCCGCACGATGCCCACGACCTTCACCGTCTCGGCCGTGTCGACCGCGCTCTTCATAAAGGAGTCGTCGCTCGACATGTCGGCCCACGTGCTCCCCTGCTTTTGGTACTTGGCCATCTCGGGCAGGAGCTTAAAGGTGAGGTCCATGAGCTCGTCGTAGGCGTAGCTCGTCTTCTCGATCTTGCCCACCTCTTTGCCGGCCACGACGTCGGCCATCATGCCCTTGAGGTCGCTCTGGTCGAGCAGCCCCAGCGCATAGAGCGTGTAGTCCGAGATCCGGTCGTTCTCGTCAACGTAGATCACGACCTCGTCCCAGCTCTCGGGCATGCGGCCCGCCACCACGCTGTAGTCGCGCTTCCAGGTCTTTTTGTTCGAGAGCAGCTGCGTCCACACGTCGTAGCTGCTGCCGCCCGAGGCGCTCATGGAGCTCATCATCTCGCTTTGCGTGGTGCCGCTCGTGGAGAACCCGAGCGAGTCCATCACGGTGGCCGGGTTCACCTGCACGGCGCCGTCGGAGGTGTCGCTCTTGTACACGTCGATGGGCGTGGAGTAGGTGTACTGGATGTCCGAAGCGTACTTGCTCAGCCCGCCGGGATTTTTATCGAGCCACTTCTTGACGGCGCGCATGTCGTTGCGGTTGGCGCCGCCGGCCACGCTCGTCACCATGTCGGTCACCAGGTCCTTGCTCTCGACCTTGCCCGACTTGTTCTTTTTGCTCGCGCTCTTGCCCTGGCCCATGAGCATCGACATGATGCTCGACATATCCACCGAGCTCTCCTGGATCGTGAGCGGGTACTCGCCCATGGTCGACTGCTCCGTGCGCGAAATATAGTTCTGCGCGCCATCCGAGAGGCTCAGGATGAGCGCGATGCCGATGATGCCGATCGAGCCCGCGAACGCCGTGAGGAGCGTGCGGCCCTTCTTGGTCATGAGGTTGGTGAACGAGAGCTGCACGGCCGAGAGGTAGCTCATGGAGCGCTTGCCCTTGGCCGCGTCGCTCGCCGCATGCTCCTCTACCTGCTCTTTTGAGAGTTCCGTGTCCTCACAGGGATCGGTGTCGCTCGTGAGCATGCCGTCTTGGATGCGCACGATGCGGTCGGAATATTCCTCGGCGAGCTGCGGGTTGTGCGTGACCATGATCACCAGGCGGTCGCGGCTGAGCTCCTTGAGGATCTCCATGACCTCGACAGAGGTCTGCGTGTCGAGCGCGCCGGTCGGCTCGTCGGCGAGGATGATCTCGGGGTCGTTGACGATGGCGCGCGCGATGGCCACGCGCTGCATCTGGCCGCCCGAGAGCTGGTTGGGACGCTTGCTCATCTGCTCGGCCAGGCCCACGCGGCGCAGGGCCTCCTCGGCGCGGGCGCGACGCTCGGCACGCGGGGTGCCCGAGAGCAGCAGCGCCATCTCAACGTTGGCCACTACGCTCTGATGCGGAATGAGGTTGTAGCTCTGGAACACGAACCCCACGCTGTGGTTGCGGTAGGTGTCCCAATCTTTGTCGGAGTAGCTCTTGGTGGAGCGGCCGTTGATGACCAGGTCGCCCTCGGTGTAATGGTCGAGCCCGCCGATGATGTTGAGCAGCGTCGTCTTGCCGCAGCCCGACTGCCCGAGGATGCTCACGAACTCGCGGTCGCGAAAAACCGCCGACACCCCCTTGAGGGCGCGAACGGTCGTGTCGCCCGAGGCGTAGTCCTTGGTGATGTTCTTGAGTTCGAGCACGGGGCCACCTCGTTCTTTTCTAGTAGAAGATATGGACCTATGCTACCCACCCAGCCGGCTTTTTGAGGGCGAGGTGCGGCCTTTAATCGAAAAACGAGCGCATGGCCGGTGGGTCGAGTTGGGATCCGGGCGAGCTGGGGCGCCAGAGGTGCGCGCGTTTTGGGTTCCCTGTTTGCGATTCTGGTAGAAGGCGAGGCGTGGCGGTGCCGCTGCCGCACGGCACGAGAAGAAGCCCCGTGCCGCCCCGGAGCGCGTCGCAAGCCGCGCACATCCGCACGTTACAATAGGCCAGAATTTACACCCTACGTTCGGAGTTGAGCATGGCAGAGTCGCGCGCAGAGCGCCGGGCACGTCGCGCCCTCGCAGAGGCATCGGGAGAACCGCGCGAGGCGGCCAAGCCCGCCAAGGGCAAAGGCAAGAAGAAGGCGCCGAGGAAGAACGCCTCTTCGCAGGGCACCGCCACCGCTGGTCGCAACCCCGGCACCAAGGGCGCGGGTAAACGCGCGAACGCCGCAGGCAATAACGATCACGCAGCCACCCCGAGCAAGCGCAACCGCAAAAACTCCGCCCCGGCTGGCGGCGGCAAGTCCGCTCAGCCGAACGCGACCGCTGCCCCCACCGCGAGCAAGCACCGCGACGCATCGGGACCCTGCCCGGTCATGCACGAGTGCGGCGGCTGCGAGTGGCTGAACCTCCCCTACAAAAAGCAGCTCACGCGCAAGCAGGCCGCCATGCAGGAGCTCTTTGCCGAGCTCTGCGAGCAGGCTCAGATCGAGATCAGCCCCATCCGCGGCATGGGCGCAACCCTGGGCGACGCCGGCAAGTACCCCGCGCCGCGCGCGTACCGCCACAAGGCGGCTACTCCCTTTGCCCCTGGCAAGAACGGCGAGGTGTGCTGTGGCTTCTTCAAGCGCGGCACGCACGAGATCATCAGCATCCCCGCCTGCGCCGTGGAGGCCGAGGGCGCGCGCGGCATCCTCAACGCCGTCGCCGAGTTGGCGCAGCGCCTGCGCATCCCCGCCTACAGCGAAGACTCGCACACGGGCCTTCTGCGCTACGCCGTGCTGCGCGCCGGCTGGAAGACCGACACCTTCATGCTCACGCTCGTGACCTCGCAGCGCGACCTTCCGCATGCCGAGGAATTCTTCGACGGCATCCTCGCCATCGACGAGCGGATCGTCTGCGTGGCCCAGAACGTCAACAACCGCGTGACCAACGCCATCCTCGGGAGCGAGACGCGCATCGTCCGCGGCCAAGAGGCCCTGCGCGACGAGCTCCTTGGCTGCGCGTTCGACATCTCTCCCACCGCGTTCTACCAAACGAACCCCGAGCAGACCGAGCTGCTCTACCGCGTAGCGATCGAGGGCATGGACCTGCGCGACGGCGATGTTCTCATGGACGCCTACTGCGGCAGCGGCACCATCGGGCTTTGCGCCGCCAAGGCAGCCGAGGCTGCGGGTTCGCGCGTCATGCTCCTTGGCGTGGAGCGCAACGCCGCCGGCGTGGTCGATGCCCGCAAGAACGCCGAGCTCAACGGACTCACAGCCCGCGCCTGGTTTGTTGAGGACGACGCGACCGACTACATGCTCGACGCCGCCGAGAACCACGAGCGCGTGGACGTGCTCTCCATGGACCCGCCGCGCGCCGGCTCCACACCCGAGTTCCTCGAGGCGGCCATCGCGCTCAAGCCGCGGCGCATCGTCTACATCAGCTGCAACCCCGCAACGCAGGAGCGCGACCTGCGCCCGCTCATGGCCGCCGGCTACCGCCTGCTGAGCATCACGCCAGTCGACATGTTCCCGCACACCAGCCACGTAGAAACGGTAGCGGTCCTAACCCGGGAGTAGCCGCGCGAGCGAGCGGTTTCGGCAACCAGCTCGCAAGCCGCTCTCAGCTTTCCGAAACCCGGGAGGCGCCGAGCAGGCGCCCGCCCAGCCGGGTTCAGCCCCGCGCCCCTCAGCTCAAACGCAAAAATCCCGCCGCCGGGAATGCCCCAGCGGCGGGATTCTCATGCAAACAGCAGCGCAACGAGCGAGGTGCCCAGCGCGCCCGGAGCAGCACGCCCCTACGCGAACTCGCGCAGGTCGCATACGCCGGCGGCGGCCATCTCGTCCAGGAGGACCGCGCGGCTGCGATTCATCACGAGCTCCTCAGGGAAGTGAATCTCCTCCAGCAGGCTCTCCGTCTGCTCAAAGCGACCGATGTCGGTGGCGATGTGCGCATCCGTTGAGGTCGTGATCCCGACCCCCAGCTCGGCGCAGCGCTCGGCAATGCGGCGGCACTCCTTGTAGACCGTCCTCTTGGGGCCGCCGTGCACGCTGTGCTCGTTGATCTCCACCAACTTGTGGCGGCGGGCCGCCTCGGTCAGCACCGTGTCGAGGTCGAACTTGACCCCCGAGCGGCCGATATGCCCCAGCACAAAGACCTTAGGGTCGTCGAGCGCCGCCACATACATGTCGGTAGCCTGGGCCACGCTCGCTCCCTCGGCAAAGTCCTTGCGGTGCACGCTCGCCACCAGGTAGTCGAGAGTTTCCAAGCAACGCTCGAACAGCGACCGCTCGCGTGCATACGGCTGGCCCGTGATGTTCTCGGGCGCGGGAATGCTCTGGCCGAACAGCTCGCCCTCAAGCGAGACGATGTCGGCCTCGGCACCACGGAGCAGCAGCGTGTTGCCCCACATGCGCGGCCACACCTCCTGGTTCACGAAGAACTGGTAGTTGCGCACGTGCGGCTCCACGGACGTCATGCAGCTAAAGTGGTCGGCCGAGCCGAGCACCTCCAGCCCGACCGCCTGCGCGGCGGCGGCGTTCTCCAAAATGGTCGAATACGCATGGCGCGAGTAGAGCGTATGCGTGTGGATGTCGGCTGCCAGCGTGTAGGGCATTCTCACTCCCGCAATTCTGCTTAGTTGTTTAGCGAACCTTGAGGTACTCGTCGGCGAGGGCCTTCCAGCCCGGGAGCGAGTTCTCGATGGTCTCGTAGCTCACGCAATAGCCCAGGCGGAACCAGCCCTCAACGCCAAAGCTGTTGGAGGGAACGGCCAGGAGCTCGTACTTCTTGGCGCGCTCGCAGAACGCCTCGGCGTCGGGCTCGAGCGCCTTGACCCACAGGTAGAAGGCGCCGTCGGGCTCAACGTAGGTGTAACCGTAGTCCGAGAGCGCGTTCGTGAGGCGGCGGCGGTTGCGCGCGTAGGCCTCGACGTCGCTCGGCTCGTCGATGCAGTCCGCAACCACGCGCTGGAACAGCGCCGGCGCGCACACAAATCCCAGCGTGCGGGCGGCACCGGCAACGGCCGGCATGAGGCGCTCGGCGTGCGGGTTGGTGTTGGGAACGAGGATCCAGCCCACGCGCTCGCCCGGCAGCGAGAGCGACTTGGAGTACGAGTAGCACACGACCGTATTCTCGTAGATCGAAGGGACCCAAGGCACCTCGGCGCCGTAGACGATCTCGCGGTAGGGCTCGTCCGAGATGAGCGTAATCGGGTTCTCGGGGTCGCGCTTTTTATTCTCCTCGTTGAGGATGTTCGCGAGACGCGTGAGGGTGTCCTTGGTGTAGACCGCACCCGTGGGGTTGTTGGGCGAGTCGATGATGATCGCGGCGGTCTTGTCGGTGAGGGCCTTCTTGACGTTGCCCACGCTCACCTGGAAGGTCTCCTCCTTGGCGAGCACCTCAACGCAGGTGCAGCCGGCCTTCTCGATCCACACGCGGTACTCCGGGAAGTACGGCGCGATGACGATGACCTCGTCGCCCGAGTTGGTGACGGCGTGGAGCGTGCAGGTGAGCGACGCAGCGGCGCCGACCGTCATGAACACGTCTTTGCCCTCGTAGGAGGTGCCAAAGCGGCGGTTGAGCGAATCGGCCACGGCGCTGCGGCAGGCAGGCAGGCCCGGTGCCGGCGTGTAGCCGTGGAGCTGCTCGCTCGGGAGCTCGAGCGATTTCTCGATGGAGGCGCGGACCGCCGCGGGCGCAGGGACGCTCGGGTTGCCGAGCGAGAAGTCGAACACGTTCTCGGCGCCGATCTGAGCCTTGCGCTCAAGGCCGTACGAGAAGATCTCGCGGATGACGGAGCTCTCGGCTCCACGCTCGTACATAGTCTCGTTGATCATGCGGACCCCTTTCCCGCTCGCGGCGCGCCCAAAAACCTACGACGTGCCGGCGTTATTCACATGGGGCTATTGTACGCGCGCACGCTCGCGGCGGCGCATAAAAAACCCGCTGGCAACAGAGCCAGCGGGCAATCGAGCGGTATTTGGTTGTGCTTGCGCGCGTAGGCGCGGGTTCGCCCGGGCGGGCGTACGGGGAGTTGCTCGTAGCCTATTCCTGCTCGCCTTCCGCGGCGTCGGCGCTCGGGGCGGCGGAGTCGGACTCAGCGGCGGCACCGGCCTCGACGGCAGGCTCCTCGCCAGCGCCCTCCCCCGCCTGCGCCTCGGCGGCAACCGCGGCCTCAGCGTAGGCCCGCGCGTCGGCAGCGAGCTCCTCCTCGCTCATGCGCGGCTTCTTGGCGTGCCTGCCCGCGCTTGCCGGCGCGTCGCCCGCGGCAGCAGCATCGTTGCGCGCCTCCTTGGCGGCCAGGATGTCGCCCTCGCGCTCCAGGTAGCTCTCCCACTCGTTGTCGAGCAGGGCCTCCACGGCCTCGCCCTCCACGGTCTCGCGCTCGAGCAGCACCTTGGCCATGAGGTCGAGCTGGTCGCGGCGCGCGTCGAGGATCTCCTCGGCGCGGCGGTGCGCCTCGCGCATGATGCGCTGCACCTCAACGTCGATCCGGCGCGCGGTCTCCTCGGAGTAGTCCTGGTGGTCGGCGTAGTCGCGGCCCAGGAACACCTGGTGCTGAGCCTCGCCGAACACCTGCGTGCCGAGCTCCTCGCTCATGCCCAGGCGCGTGACCATCTCGCGCGCCATCTTGGTCGCGCGCTCGAGGTCGTTCGAGGCGCCCGAGGTGATGTCGTCGCACATGAGTTCCTCGGCGGTGCGGCCGCCCAGGAACACGGCGAGCTCGTCGAGCATCTCGTTTTTGGTCTTGAGGAAGTGGTCCTCGGTCGGCAGCTGCAGCGTGTAGCCCAGCGCCTGCCCGCGCGAGACGATCGAGATCTTGTGCACCGGGTCGGAATGCTCCAGCACGTGGCCCACGAGCGCATGGCCGCTCTCGTGATAGGCGATCGTGCGGCGCTCCGCCTCGGTCATCACGCGGGCCTTCTTCTGCGGGCCGGCGATCACGCGCTCCATCGACTCCTCGATCTCGTCCATCGAGATCACGGAGCGGTGGCGGCGCGCGGTGAGGAGCGCGGCCTCGTTGAGCAGGTTCGCGAGGTCGGCGCCGGTGAATCCCACGGTGAGCTGGGCGAGCTTGTCGAACCTCACGTCCTCGTCGAGCGGCTTGTTCTCGGCGTGCACGCGCAGGATCGCCTCGCGGCCCTTGACGTCGGGGCGGTCGACCGTGATCTGGCGGTCAAAGCGGCCCGGGCGCAGGAGCGCCGGGTCGAGGATGTCGGGGCGGTTGGTCGCGGCCAGGAGGATCACGCTCTCGTTCTCCTCAAAGCCGTCCATCTCAACGAGCAGCTGGTTGAGCGTCTGCTCGCGCTCGTCGTGACCGCCGCCGAGGCCGGCGCCGCGCTGGCGACCGACCGCGTCGATCTCGTCGATGAACACGATCGAGGGGCTCTGGGCCTTGGCCTCCTTGAACAGGTCGCGCACGCGGCTTGCACCCACGCCCACGAACATCTCGACGAAGTCCGAGCCCGAGATGCTGAAGAACGGCACGCCCGCCTCGCCGGCCACGGCCTTGGCGAGCAGCGTCTTGCCCGTGCCCGGAGGGCCCACGAGCAGGCAGCCGCGCGGGATCTTGGCGCCGAGCACGCGGTAGCGCTCCGGGTCGGTGAGGAAGTCGCGAATCTCCTCGAGCTCCTCAACCGCCTCGTCGATGCCGGCCACATCGGAGAACTTCACGTTCGGGCGCGTGGCCTCCGTCATCTTGGCGTTCGTCTTGCCGAACTGCATGGCCTTGCCGTTGGCACCCATCATCTGGCGCATGAAGTACACCATGATGGCAATCAGCGCGAGCGTGGGCAGCAGGGTCATCGCGATGTCGGCCCAGAAGTTCGGGTCGTTGTTGTTCACGATGAACTTGGACTTGGGGTGCTCGGCCATGAGGCTCGCGAGCGAGTCCTCGCCGGCGTAGGTCGAGCTGAACTGCTTGGGCGACTGCGCCTTCTTCTTGGCCTTCTTGCTCGTCCAATAGGTGCCCGTCACCGAGCCGTCCGACGTCGTGTAGGTGAGCGTCTGAACGCGGTCCTCCTTGACGGCCGTCACCATCTCGCTCGTGGCGAGCTTGACGGTATTGGCCGAGGAGGTGAAGTTCGTGCCCACGTTAAAGAACAGGTAGGCGAGCAGGCCGCAGGCGAGCAAGAAGTACAGCCACGCCATGCGGCTGGGCGGCTTCTTGTTGCCGCCGGTGCCGAACTCGGGCGGCAGCGGGTCGCGGCCGTCCGAGTTATGGGAACCGTCGCCCTCGGCAAAGAGAGCGACGGCGGATCGATCGTCGTTGGAATAGAGACTCATCCTACGAGTAAACCTCCGGTTTGAGAATGCCGACGTACGGCAGGTTGCGATAGCGCTCGGCGTAGTCGAGGCCGTAGCCCACCACGAACGCATCGGGAACATGCGTGCCCACGTACTTGGGGTTGACCGCCGACTGACGACCCTCGACGTCCTTCCAGAGGAAGGTCGCGACCTCGATGGAGGCGGGGTTCCTGCTCGAAAGGTTCTTCATGAGGTAGTTGAGCGTGAGGCCCGAGTCGAGCACGTCCTCGACGATCAGGACGTTGCGGCCCTTGATGTCGATGTCGAGGTCCTTGATGATGCGCACGATGCCCGACGACTTGACGCCGTCGCCGTAGCTCGAGACGGCCATGAAGTCGATGGCGAGCGGGGTCTTGATCGCGCGCATGAGGTCGCCCATGAAGACGACGGCGCCGCGGAGCACGGCGATGAGCACGAGGTCCTTGCCCTCGTAGTCGCGCGTGATCTCGGCACCCAGGCGCTCGACGATCTCGTTGATGTCCTCTTTGCTCAGAACGACCGACTCGATATCAGGATGCTCTGCGTTCATGGAAGGCCCTTTCCATTCGGTTTGGTTGCATGGCGCACGCAGCCGGCCGCGCGCCGGGCGCGCAGCAGACACGGCCTTCCCATTCTATATCTAAATGCAGCCAGAACGCGCAGGCGCCCACGTAAACCCTAGAGCACTTTGCGCAGGGTCAGGCGAATCACCGCCCGCGTGGCGGCCGTGCACCTAAAGCGGTCGTCGGAGCGGATCCCGGCGAGCCACACGATCGCCCCGCCCGGTGCGGTACGCACCACGGGAACGGCGGCGCGTTCCGCAACGGGAACGCGGGCCTCGTTGAGCAAGTCCGACACCTTTTTGGTGCGGCCGCTCATGCCGAACGGGCACATGGCGTCGCCCGCCGCGGGGCCGTCGACCCATACGCGGGCGCTCCGAAGCTCCGCCGGCAGCTCCCCGGGAGCGGCCCCGGAAGCCGTGAGGGGGCGGCCCGGATCGCGCTCCGCGTACCCGAGCGCCGCAGCATCGACGAGCAGGGTCGGCGTATCGCTCTTGGCGGCGGCGCGCGCGAGCTCCACCGGATCCTGGCCGGGCTCCACGAGGAACGCCTCCGCGCTCAGCTGCATACCGCCGCCCACGTGCAGCTTTCCGGGGACCTTGAGCCACGCCGCAACCGATGCCTCGCGCGCGGCCGACGTGCGCAGCGAAAGCGAGCCGAACTCCACGCGCGCGTCCATGTTCAGCGGGAGCGAGACCGACCCCTCCCGCGCCGCGACGAGGGAGAGCACCGCCTCAACATGCCGCATCTCGAGCCGCGCCTCGGGCTCCAGCTGCTTGACCGCCAGGCGCACCATGCGGCGCGCAATTACGACCTCGGCCGCGCCGAGCCGCTTGGCGTCGAGCACGATGAGTCCCTCTTCCTGGCGTTTGATGCAGGAACGGAGCGCCGTCGCCGAGAGCTGCGAGAGGAATGCGTCCTCGTCTCCCAAGATGTCGCAGGCTGCGCCCACGCTGCGCTCCACGCCCTCGTTGCGCGCGCGCAGGACAGGCATCACCTCGTGGCGCACGTAATTGCGCAGGTACGAGGTGTCAGCGTTCGTGGAGTCCTCGCGCCATTCCTGCCCCGCCACCTCGAGGTAGCGCACAAGCTCCTCATGAGTCTTGTCGAGCAGTGGGCGCACCACGATGTTGCGTCGGCGCGGGATGGACGAGAGCCCGGCCGTTCCCGAGCCGCGAACCGCGTTCATAAAGAAGGTCTCGGCGCGGTCGCTCGCCGTGTGGGCCGTGAGGATGCGCGCGGCCGAGCGCGGGGTGCCCGCCTGCGCCGAGAGCTCGCGCACATAGCGGCGGGCCGCCGCATAGCGGACCTCGCGCGCGGCCGCCTCGAGGTTCTGCCCGTCGAGTTCGTCGAACGACGCATGCTCAACGCAGAGCGGTACGCCGAGCCGGCCGCACAGCTCGCGCACGAACCGCTCGTCTCCGTCGGACTCCTCGCCGCGCAGGTGATGGTTCACGTGGAGCACGCAGATGCGTTCCCGTGCGATGCGCGACTCGCCGCGCCCGTCCATGATGTCGAGCTTGGCGTTGCAGGCCATGAGCAGCAGCGCCGTCGAGTCCGCGCCGCCTGATACCATAACCACCACGGGAGCCCCCGGCCGCGCATCGCCCGGCGCCGCCTGCGCAAAGCGTCCTCGATGCTGAATGTAGCGCTGCGATACCGTGGGCATAGGGCTCCTTTCGACCGCACCCATTGTATCCGTAAGGCGCAACACCCATGACCAGCTCCCCCAGCAGCACACCCGCAACTTCTGCAACTTCGGAACCCAGGCTTCATCTGCACATTCTCGGCAGCGGGTCCAAGGGCAACTGCGCGCTTGTGGAGGGCCCCGAGGGGCTCATCATGATCGACGACGGTTTCTCCCGCAAACAGGTCCTCGAGCGCATGCACGCGCTCGGCCTCTCAGAGAACGACGTGCGAGCGCTCATCCTCACGCACGAGCACGGCGACCATGTGGGCGGTGTTGACGTGTGGTGCCGCCGCTGGAAGGGCTCGCTCATCGCCAGCACCAACACGACCGCACAGCGCAAATACCTGGCCGCGCTCCCGTTCGAGGAGGTCGATCCCGGCGAGGAGTTCGAGCTCGCGGGCGTGCGCGTCACGACCTTTTCGACCTCGCACGACGTCGTCAACCCCATGGGCATGCGCTTCGATTGGGCCGGGGACTCTATCGGTTACGCCACCGACACGGGCATCCTCCCCGAGGCCGCGTTCCAGACCCTCGAGGGCGTGCGCGTCGTCGCGCTCGAGAGCAACCACGACATCTCCATGCTCCGCTGCGGTCCCTACCCGCGCAACCTGCAGGACCGCATCTTGTCGGGCTGCGGCCACCTCTCAAACGCGCAGGCCGCGGCCGCCGCGCAGCAGATCGTCACCGAGAACACCGAGCACCTGGTAGCCATGCACATCTCGCAAGACAACAACCTGCCGTGCCTGGCCGTGCGCTCCTTTGCCGAGGCCCTGGGCGCCGAGCTCGATAACGAGGTCGGCTCCTCAGCGACCCTCCAGCGCAAATCCGGCCGTGCGCTGCACATAAAAGCCGCCGGCCAAAACCGCCCCATCACGCTGCTCTAGCACCGGTATGCATTTCTGCTTTGAGCCCAAAGCCCCCACGAACTCACCCCGAAACAAGAAAGGGACGGACACGTGAATGTCCGTCCCTTTTGCCTAATCAGGCTTTAGCAGAGCTCTATGCTCGCTGAGCGCTACTCCTCGCGGCGCCTGCGCGTGGCCAGGCCGGCGGCGATCATGAGCGTGCCGACGATCGCGGGGATCACAGAGAAGCGCGAGTTGTCGCCCGTGGCGGGCATGCTGCTCTTGCTGGGCTTGGTGCCCTTCTTCTCCGAGACGCCCTTTTCGCGAACGACCTCTTGCTTGTTCTCAAGCTCGGTCTGCTTGTAGTCCACGAGGTTCAGCTGCGAACCCGTGGCATACGCATTGAGCAGGCTGTTGTACGAGGCGCCGCCCACGATGGAGACCTTGCCGTACTCGTCCACGGTGAACGTGACCTCGGCGGCCTTGGCGTAGCCCTCGGGGGCAGCCTTCTCGTAGAGAACGTACTTGGCGCCCACCACAAGACCGCTCACCACGTAGCCCTTGCCGTCGGTCGTCCAGGAGGCGACGTCGTTGCCGGCTTCGTCGCGCACGGCGAGCTTGGCGCCGGAGAGCGCCGTGCCGTCGCTGGAGACCTTGCCGAACGTGATGGCGATCTTGGTGTCGGTCACGCCGGTGCCGGGCTTAAAGACGATCGGGTCGGCTGCGGTGCCCGCATGAGCGGCGTCGCTGACCGTGCCGTCCTTGTAGGCCAGGGTGTAGGTGCCGTCATTCGCCTTCTCGATGGTGAACTCGCAGGTCTTGGCCTCGGAAACCGCATACCCGTCGGGAGCGCTGATCTCCTGGAAGTAATAGGTTCCGCTCGCAGCGATGCCGTTCGTATCGCCGGCGGTGAAGGTCATGACGCCATTGGAGCCGCTCGTGGCCGTGGCAACCAGCACCGAGCCGGTGGAGGCGGAATCGTCAACACGGTAGAGGCCGTAGGTTGCGCCCGCGAGCTTAGCGCCCGTGTTGGCATCGGTCTTGGTGAGGGCGATGTGCAGCGACTTCACCTTGTTGGTGATGGTGGGGTGCTCGGAAGACTCGAACCTCGTCGCGTTGTTCGTTGCCGCGTCGGCATCAGCCTGGCTTGCGTACACCACGTAGTGGCTCTCCTCCTCGTAGAGGGCGCCGTTGCTGTCCTTACCGATGGTAGTAACGAACTTCACGACCTCGGTGGAGTAGTCGATGCTCAGATCCTTGGATTTATCGGGGTTCTCGCGAACCGTGTAGGTGTAAGTGCCGGGAGCAGTGAACTTAAGGCAGGTCGGGTTTTCCTTGGTGCCAACGTTGTTCGCGGCGTCGAAGTCGACCATGCCGGCCTCGTCGTTCTCAGCGGTGGAGATGATCGCACCCGTCTTGTCGTCCACAAGCCGGAAGCTGAACTCGCCGGCCGTAAGCGCACGACCCTCGAGCTTCTTGTAGATCTTCGGGTCGACGTAGCAGACCTTGTCGGGCTCAGACACCGGAGCGGCCTCGGCAGCCATAGAGTAACCGGAAAGCGTGAACGCCTGCTCTTCCTCCTCGTAAGTGTTGGTCACCGTGTAGGAATAAGTGTCCGTGCCGTAGCCGTCGGACTCGTAGGTCACGGCGTAGCCGTTATCGAGCTCGGCGCCCTCGGCGAGCGGGTTGCCCGACGCGTCGAGCTCGCGGACCGTGTAGCTGATCTTCTTGCCGGCCTCGTTCTTGGGCAGGTTCCCCCACTCGGCGGACCACTTGCCGTCCTCGAGCGTGGCCGTCTTGCCCTCGACCGCGGAGAGGTTGCCCTCGGCGTCCACGGTGTAGAGCTGGACCTTGACCGACGTCGGGCGCTTGTTCGCCTTGTTGTCGTTGTCCTCCCACTTCTTCGCGACCTTGACGGAGACCTTCTCGGCCTTGTGGGTGTTGGTGAGGCTGAAGGAGTAGGAGACGTTGCCGTTGTCGTCGGTCGTCGGGGTGGCCTCGACCGTCTTCACGTCGTAGCCCTCGACCTTGACCTCGTCGATGCCGTAGGCGTACTCGCTGCCGTCGGCGTCGTACTTGGGCAGGTCGGAGAGGCTCGCCTTCCAGGAGCCGTCCTCGCCGGCCTCGAGCTCGAGGGTCTTCACGGTCTCGGCCTTGCCGCCCTCGACGGAGCGCTTGACCTCGACCTTGATCGACTCGGGGCGCAGGCCGTCGACGTCGTCCTCGTCGTCCCAGGCCTTCTCGACGGAGAGGGAGACCTTCCCCTTGTCCTCGTAGGTGTTGGTCACGGTGAAGCTGTAGGAGCCCTCGCCGTCGTAGCTCACGGCGTAGCCGTTATCGAGCTCGGCGCCCTCGTCGAGCGGGTTGCCCGACGCGTCGAGCTCGCGGACCGTGTAGCTGATCTTCTTGCCGGCCTCGTTCTTGGGCAGGTTCCCCCACTCGGCGGACCACTTGCCGTCCTCGAGCGTGGCCGTCTTGCCCTCGACCGCGGAGAGGTTGCCCTCGGCGTCCACGGTGTAGAGCTGGACCTTGACCGACGTCGGGCGCTTGTTCGCCTTGTTGTCGTTGTCCTCCCACTTCTTCGCGACCTTGACGGAGACCTTCTTACCCTTATGGGTGTTGGTGGCGGTAAACGTGTAGGAGGCGTTCTTGTTGGTGTCGTACTTGGGGCCCGAGACCTCGATCTTGCCCTCGTACTCCGCCTTCTGGGCGTCGGTCAGGACCTCTTTGAGCGAGTAGGTGTACTCGTTGCCCTCGGCATCGTACTTGTCGAGGTTATCGAGACTCCCCTGCCAGGAACCGTCTGCAGACGTGAGCTCGATCGTAAGGCCGGTGTCCTGGGTCTTCTCGCCCTTGACGGAGCGCAGAACCTTGAAGGTCACCTTGTCGAACAGCGTGGAGCGCAGCCCGTCGACGTCATCCTCGTCGTCCCAGACCTTCTTGACGGAAAGTTTCGTCACGGCCTTGTGCTGGTTGGTGATGGTCCACGCGCCGCCGTCGTTGCTCACGGTCGAATCGTAGTCGGCAGTCTGGGAGACCTCGTCGATCTTGTATTCGTACGTGGTGCCGTTGGTATCCCTCTTGGGAAGGTTGGTCCACGACTTTGCCCAGCCGTTGTCCTTAGAAAGCGTCACGGTCTCGTACTCGGTCCAGGCGCCCCAGTCGGAGGCGTCCTTGGCCTTGCTGCGCTGATAGACCTTGACCGTCACCGCGCCATGGGCGTTGGCGACATCGGCAGGCTCCTCGTTGCCGTAGGCGTCCTTCCAGACCTTCTTGACCGAAAGGGTATCGACGACCGGCTTGAGCGTACCGCGGAACGGGCGGGCGTGAGACTCGGCCGTCACGTTGACCTTGCTACCAATAAAGGTACCGGCAGCGGAGCCGCCAAGATTGATGGTGGAATTGGGCGCAAGCACGCTCGCCAGCACGCGGTCGGAAAGCGAGATGGTCATCGCACTCGTGGAGTTCTTGATGTTGAACATCACGTAGCCGACGGTGCTGTCCGTCTCGCCGGTGCCGGCGGTCTGTCCGTTAGGAAGAAGGACGTGAACCTTGCTCAGGTTAAGAGTGTTGGTGTCCATCTCGACGTTGACGACGACGGAGCACGAACCGTTGAGGGCCATACCCTTGATGTAAAGCTGGTCCATGCTGTTGAGCTCACTGGCCTTGAAGGTCACGTAAGCGCAGCCGGAGTCGCCCTCGTAGTTGATATAGGTGTTGGAACCCTCTTTGGAAACCGAGGCGCCGACGTCGGCAACCCTCGCAAGACTGTCGGAAACCTCGATCGTCTTGGCCTTGACGGCATCGAGATCGATAAACGGAGCGGTGGCCGTATCGGTGTCCTGGATCAGGGTCTTGGGCTCGTTGAGCTGCACGCCGTCGATGGCAAGATGGCTGCCGTTGTCGACCGTGGTCACCTTGCTGCCGCTGCCGATAACGAAGACGCTATCGTTGATGCCGGAAGGATTGCTGCTGGGGGTCGTGTAGTTCTGGACGTAGCTCAGCGGCCTGTAGCCGTAGGTGTTCTCGTACCAGCTGGTCTGACCAAAGTTGTTGCTGCCGTTGAGCGTCTTGGTGAGGATGTTGCCGTAGATATGGCTCGAGGTGTTGACCTCGTCGAAGCCCGTGATGTGGAAGCTGCCGGCGATGCCCAGCCACTGGGTCGCCACCGGGTCGCGGTAGCTATCGTACTCGGAGGTCTCGAAGGCATTCTTAAGGGAGTTCTGCTTGTAGGTGTAGCGACCGTACGTGCCCGGGGTCACCGTGTCGTCCTGCTCGTTGGAAGCGAGCGCGATGCCTTCCTCCTCGGAAGTGGCCGTCTCGTCGGCGTCCTCGTCGGAGCTCTCGGCCACAAGGTTCACCGTATCGGTGCTCGTGGACTCGGTGCTGCTCGTAGCAGTCGAGCCCTCGACCGCCGCAGGAGTCGTAGTATCGGCAGCGGTGGTGGTCACCGAGCTGCTCTCCGTCGACTCAGCCGCGGGCGTCGCGCCCTCGTCGGAGACGGCCTGGCCCTCGCCCTCGGTAGAGGACGCGGCCTCGGTGGAGTACGCCTCCACGTTGTTCAACTCCTCCGCATAGACGAGCTGCGTGATCGGCGAGGTGCCCCACACCAAGATCATCGACATGAACACCACGAGCGTCTTAGACAGGTATGCGCGAACGCGATGCTTCATGCTCGTATGACCGTTCTGCTCGTTCTCGTTGGAACGAACGTTGTTATCGTTCAGGTTCTTCATCGGTTACGCCCCCTTCACGTTGTTGAGGTCATCGGAACCGTTGCGCTTGCGGCGCAGGAACAGCAGCGCGAGCGCGATCAGGAACGCGGCCGCAACCGTGCCGGCCGCCACGAGCGCCGCGCTCGGCATGCTCGAGGTGCTCTCCTTGCCCGAAGACAGAGGCGTCTTCTCGTCGGAGATTCGCTCCTCGTAGGCGGTGTCGCCGCTCGGGGCCGTCGCGTCACCGGTCTGGGTGGAGCTGCTCGAATCGGCTGCGGTGCCGTCGGCGTTCGCGGTGCCGGCGTTCTGGCTGACGGTGGCCGTGTAGGGAGTGGTTGCCACAAGGCCGCCCGTGGTGCCGGTTGCCGAGACCGTGCCGTCGGAGTTGATGGTGTAATAGCGGATGCCGCCGTCGACGACGACCGTGCGCGTGATGGTGGTGTTGCCGTTAGCCATGGAGCCGGGCACCGCGTAGTAGACCGTGTAGGTGCGGTACGGCGCATAGAAGCGATGCGTGATCGCGGCGCTCTGGCCGCCGAGGCGCGCGTACTCGGTGCCCTCGTAGCTCACGCTCTCGGGCGAGGTGATGGAGAGGGCGCTACCGTCGGGCTTGCAGGTGAGCGTCTTGCTCCCGATCTGGTTGCCGGTCACGGCGTCGACGTAGCGGACCTCGACGTCGTAGGCCGCGGGCGTCTTAACGTCGTCACTCACGTAATAGACCGTGTCGGTGAGGAGGCGGCCCGCCGAGAGGTCGCTCCACGTATAGGCGAGCGAATCGTCGGAGCCGGAGCGCTTGTAGGTCTTGCCGTCCTTTTCGATGGTGGCGGGCAGCGCGATGCTCGCGCTCTCGGTGCTCGTCACCTTGGCCGACTTGGAGTCGTAGACGTTAACGTTGGTGTTGCCGTTATCGCCGGCGCTCACGAGGGCGAAGTTCACCGTGTAGGTGAGCTCGGTCTGCTCGGGCTCGTAGACGAGTGTGTAGACCTGGGCGCCGTCTCGGGTGAGCTTGAGGTCGGCGGCATCCTTGGAGCTGTACTCGTTGCCGAGGCTGTCCGTTGCGCTCTTGAGCGTGTAGCGCGAGACGGCCGTGTCGTTCGCCTGCGAGAAGGACGTTGCCGGGGCGTAGTAGAAGCCGCCCGCGCCCACGATCACGCGGTCGACCATGAGCGTGGCGCCGTCTGTCGAGACGTAGTTGAGCGTGACCTCCTGGGTGGTCTTGTCGGCCTCGGCGCGCGCGACGCAGTAGACGCGCTGCTCGGGGGCAGTCTCGGTGAGGGTCAGCTGCGTGGCTGCGCTCAGCGGCGTGTAGACCTTGCCGTTCGCCGTGATGCTCGTGGGAACGTCGACGGTCTTTTGCCCGCCCGCAGGGATGGTGTAGGTGTAGGTGCCGCCGTCAGGCTTAAGCTCCTTGCCGTTCTCGTCAACGAACACCACGGAGCCCGTGGTGCCCTCGGTGGTGCTGCTGGAGGCCTTCTCGTACGAGACGTAGAGCACGCCGTCCTTGAGCGTAACCTTGCCGCTGTCGACCAGCGCATAGGTGATGCCGTCGCGCACGATCTGCGTGGGCGCGGAGAAGGCGAGCACCTCTTCGCCCTCACGAGCGGTGCGGATGCCGATCATGGAATCGGCCACCGAGCCGCCGATCGGCTGGCCGTCAACCTGGATGCATACCGCGTAGACCTTGGCGGAGAGCAGCGGCTTAGCGCCGTCCTCGCGCTTGCTGGACTTGTCACCGTAGAAGTTGAGCGTGATGTCGCCGCTGCGGCTGGCCACATAGGAAGCCTTGGCGTTGAGCTGCACGACGCCGAAGGTATCCGAGGCCTTGTCGTAGCTGTACGTCATGTCCTTGGTGACGGTCTTGTTGCCCACCACGACGTCGGCGTAGAGCGTCGAGCCACCAAGGCCCGAGACCGTGGCGCACTCAAACGAGGAATCTCCCCAGTTGAGGGTATCGGTACCGCGAACGCTCACAGAGGCGCTCGCGCTTTGGGTCGCGTCGTCGGCAAAGGCCTGGGCCGGCATGACCACCGCCGGCACGCCCGCCATGAGCGGGAGAGCCAACAGGGGCACCAGCACCTTGCACGCTGCCCGCCGCGCGCCTGTCCATGTATTCGAGAGCATAGGACCACTCCTTCCTTTCTCTCCCCGCGCGTTGAGGCGAGACCGCGCGGGAACGCGTCCGTTCGCGAGGCTGTTTGCACTCGCTATAAAGGACGCCCTTTATACAAAAATATGCAACTTGATTTTATAGCATGGGGGTGCTAACTACTATCGGGAACCGGGGTTCAATCCAAAGTCGCAGGCCAAAGGCAGCGCAGGTAAACCCACTAATTGGACAGGTTTTGCAAAACCGTTACTTAACAGCCATCAAATAAAGAGCAGAAAGGGAGCGAGACGAACTCGTTCCCCCTCTGGGCTTACAGGACAAAATGTGCGACTCGACAGAACACGCCACACTTTTTGTCCGAGTGGTTAAAATCAACCGCTTGATATAAAGCCCGAAAAAAGAGGCGCTGGCCTACGCCAACGCCTCAAAATCGAACGCACTTTTTATCCTATAAGCCGGGGTTTCCCAGCGGGCTCCGAGTCGCTATCTTTTTGCGAGAACTAGTCGATGGAGATCTTCGTGACGTTGCTCTTCTCCACGATCTTGGGCACCGAGACCGTCAACACGCCGTCGGCGTAGCGGGCGGTCAGACCCTCGCTCGACGCGTCCTTGAGGTAGACGCCGCGCGTCGCGCTGTAGGCCGAGAACTCCTTCTGCAGGTAGTTCTTGCCCTGGTCCTCTTCCTTCTCCTCAACGTTGACGGAAATCGAGAGCCTGCCCTCGTTGAGCTCAACGTCGATGTCGTCCTTCTGAACGCCGGTGAGGTACGCCTTGATCTCGTAGCCCTCGCCCGTGTCCTCAACGTCCACCGGGAACGCCTTGCTCGTGAACGAGTTCGCAAGGTCGCTCATGTCGTTGAACATGTCGAACAGCGCGTCGGTCGAAGTCGGACGGATACCAAAAACAGAACGATACGGAACCATAGCCATAATCAATCACTCCTCTGTGATGCCGCGCCCCTCCTGTGGGGGCGAGGACTCCTTTGACGCCTATAGTTGTTCCCGCCCGCTCAGCTTCTAAACCAACTTCCTAAGATTTTTTGAGTCTTCCGCAATTAACTAACCTAAGTCAAGCGCACTTAGATTTACCGTCCCGCGCAAAACGCGTAGTTATCGGCCGTTTCCTTAATTATTCTTTTAGTTTCCAGGTGAGCCGTTCTTCTCGGGGCATGCGCGTACAATGGACGTGTTTTTGTGCCCAATGAGTCGAGGGTTTGATGAGCGACCGTTACGATCAGAGCCAGTTTTCGAACGGAGCCGGCAACGCCGGCACCCAGACTCCCCCAACCTGGCAATCGGCGCCGGCAAACCAGGCGCCCGTTCAGCAGCAGCCCCAGGTCTACCCTTATCAGCAACAGGCATCGCACATCTCGCAGGAACCCATCAACGACGTCGAGGCGCCGTACGTAACGCGCGAGCGCTACATGACGCTCGAAGAGCAGGAGCAGGGCCAGCGCCAGCGCGTTCACATGGGAACAGCCACGAGCAACCCCTCCTACCTGCAAGAAACCGAGTTCCAGCGCCAGATTGACGCCCAGCGCAGGCCCGCGCATCCCATCGCCGAGAAGGCCGACGCCTCCAAACCGCGCGCGCTCACCAATTCGAGCCGCTACCTGCAGACGCCCAAGCCTGGCCGCTCGATCTTTGTATCCGAGCGCACCCGCCAGCAGCGCAGGCGCAAGGTCCAGATTCTCGCAGGCGTCATCTGCATCGTCGCGATCGTCCTCGTCTGGTTCTTCTTCATTCGCTAACGCACCATGCAAAACCAGCGCTATATCTATGCCGACAACGCGGCAACGACCCCGCTCTCTCCCGCCGCGCTTGAGGCAATGACGCCCTATCTCACCAGCAAGTTCGCCAACCCGGGCGGAATCCATCGCGCCGCAAAAGAGGCAGCAGCTGACCTGCAGCGCATGAGGGCGGAGTTCGCCAAGCTCTTAGGCACAGCCTCCCCGCGCGAAATCATCTTTACGAGCGGCGGCAGCGAGTCAAACAACCTGGCGCTGCAAGGCGCCGTGCGAGCATTCCGCGAGCGCTGGGGTGCCGATGCGCCCGTGCGAATCATCACGTCGCAGATCGAGCACCATGCGATCCTCCACACGTGCGAGGCTCTCGCCACAGAGGGCGTCGAGACCACGCTCTTGCCCGTTGACCATGAGGGCTTCGTGAGTGTTCACGACCTCGAGCAGGCTCTTGCCCACAACGAAGAGGCCAACGCCGAGCTCGGCTGCTCGGCCCCCGCCACCGCGCTCGTCTCCATCATGCTCGCCAACAACGAGGTCGGCACCATCCAGAACATCGCCGAGCTCGCCAGCGCGGCGCACCGTCACGGAGCGCCCATCCACACCGATGCCGTTCAGGCTGTAGGCCATATCCCTGTTGATGTTCAGTCTCTTGGAGTCGACGCCCTCTCGCTCTCGGCCCACAAGTTCCAAGGCCCCCGCGGCGTCGGCGCCCTCTACGTTAAGAGCGGCCTTGAACTCAAGCCCCTCATCTGCGGAGGCGGTCAGGAATTCGGCCTGCGATCGGGCACAGAGAACCTCGCCGGCATTGCCGGAATGCAAGCAGCCCTTGCCGAGGCCACCCGCGACCTCGGCGCACAAGCTAGCGCCCTCTCCATGCTGCGCGACGACCTCGTACAGCATGTTCTCGGCTGCACATCGGACGTCCTGCTCACAGGCCCCACCATCATCGCGAACCGCCTGTTTACAGGCCTCACCAGCACTGCGACCCGCCCATTCACCGGCTCCCCCAACACCGCGCGCAGATTGCCCTCCATCGCATCGTTCATCTGCAAAGATGTCGATGCCGAGCTCCTCTGCGTCATCCTCGACAAGATGGGCGTTGCAGCGGCAACCGGGAGCGCCTGTTCTGCCGGCTCAACCGAACCGTCCCACGTCGCAAAAGCCCTCGGCTACACCGACCTCGCATGGGCGCACGGCACGCTTAGAATCTCCCTCGCCAGCGACACTACACCAGACGATATCGAGCTCTTAAAAGAGCGCATCCCTAGAGCAATAACCCAAGCCCGCCTCCTCAGCGGCGCCCTCTAAATCCGACCGCGTAACAAGGCTTTGCATCACGCCCGACCGCGATTAGCTCACGGGCCTGAACAATTTGGTAACAGTGTAGCCGCGGGTCGCGGTTAATCAGCCGCGCGCACCGCCCCGTCCTCACGCTGCTCGCTTCAAATCGGATTGTCGGCAATAACGACTTCAATGGCTCCCCAAGCTCGGGAAGCAACCTATCAACCAAACCCTCAGCAATAAAAAACGGGGGCGCCAAAAAATATCGGCACCCCCGCATGGCTAACTATCTAAGCCGCACACCTTAGGCGAGCAGCTTGCGGCCGTCCTCCTCGATCTTGTCGAGCAGGGCATCGGCCTCCGCTGCGTCCTTGCCCGAGGCGAAGATGTAGAGCTTGATCTTGGGCTCGGTGCCAGACGGGCGAACAATCGCCTTGTTGCCGCCCTCGAGGTCGAACTCGAGCACGTTGGCCGTCGGCAGACCGTTCACGCCGGTCGCGTAGTCAACGACGGCCTCGACCTTGTTGCCAGCGATCTCCGCCGGCGGGTTCTCGCGCAGCCCGACCATGATACCGGCCATCTTGTCGGCACCCTCGGCGCCGGGATACGCAAGCGCGATGGTCTTGTTGTGGTAGTAGCCGAATTTCTCGTAGAGCGCCTTCATGGCCTGAACGAGGTTCATGCCCTGCAGCTTGTAGTACTGCGCCATCTGGCAGATGAGCATCGAGGCGTTGACAGCATCCTTGTCGCGCACGTGGTCGCCCGAGAGGTAGCCGTAGCTCTCCTCAAAGCCAAAGATGAAGCGCTCGACCTCGCCGGCATCCGAAAGGCCGGTGATGATGTCGCCGATATACTTAAAGCCGGTGAGGCAACGGCGCAGCTCAAAGCCGTACTCGTCGGCAAGAGCGTCGACCATGGCGGAAGACACGATGGTGGTAACGGCAACCTTGGTCTTAAGATCCTCGCCGCGCTCGGCGCGCATCTTGCAGATGTAGTCGAGCAGCAGGACGCCCATCTCGTTGCCGGTCAGCAGCGTGTAGTCATCGACGTCGGCGCAGGCAACACCAACGCGGTCGGCGTCGGGGTCGGTGGCCAAGAGCAGATCGGGCTTGACCTCCTTGCACAGGTCGATGCCCTTCTGCATGGCCTCACGGATCTCCGGGTTCGGGTACGGGCAGGTCGGGAAGTCCCCGTCCGGATCCTTCTGTTCAGGCACGATGGTCACATCGGTGATGCCGACCTTCTTGAGAACGGAGGTAACCGGAATCAGGCCGGTGCCATTCAGCGGCGTATAAACGAGCTTGAGGGGTGCGGACGCGATCTGCTCGTCGCTCAGGTTGTTAACGGATTTATCGACAACCGCATCGTAATAATCCTCGAGGCACTTGTCGTCGATCCACTTCACGAGACCCTTCTCAACGGCCTCGTCGAACGGCATGGTCTTGACGTCCTTGAACGGATCGGTGGCCTCCATGGCAGCCGAGATGGCGTCGGCAGCCTCGGAAGTGATCTGGCAGCCGTCAGGGCCATAGGCCTTGTAACCGTTGTAGGGAGCGGGATTATGGCTCGCGGTCATGCAGATGCCGCCAGAGCACTCAAGGTAACGCGTGGCCCACGAGAGCGTCGGCACCGGCGAGATCTTGGGATACACGTACGAGGTGATGCCGTTAGCAGCAAGGATGGCGGCAGTCGTCTGAACGAAGAGCTCGCCCTTGTTGCGGCTATCGCGCGCGATGGCAACCGTGGGGTTCTCGAACGTCTTGTTAAGGTAGTCAGCAAAGCCCTGGGTAGCGCGGCCAACGGTGTAGATATTCATACGATTGGTGCCGGCACCAATGGTTCCGCGCAGGCCGGCGGTACCAAAGGCAAGGTCCTGGAAAAACGCGTCGGTAATCTTATCCTCGTCGCCGGATTCCTTCATAGCTTTAAGCTCGTCAAGCAGCTCCGGATCGGTGACGTTGGCGATCCAGGTTTCGAGGAGAGCGTGAACATCAGCCATAGTTGACCTTTCGTAGTGGACGTACAACTTCTTGCATCATACGGCAAAAGATCCCGCGCGGTTTTAATGCATCGGCAAGCGCCCATATTCTTTTGTGAACGAATCCCAAGCGAATTGAGCGGCACAGCGAACACACCTGCCGTACAGCAGGGGTTCATAGACAATAGCCATATGCGCTCGGTTTCAAGCCCTCACACCCACCGCGTTGCACGTCCGCATTATTGCCACCCCCGAAACGCAAAGAAGGGGGCCGCGGGAATCCCCGCGGCCCCCTCCGGCCGGATCTGGTCCGGTGCCGTCCACCGGTCGGCGGCGCCCTGGCCTCCCACGGGCTGACCCCGCAGTACTCTCGGCGCGATGCGGCTTAGCTTCCGGGTTCGGAACGGGACCGGGCGTGCCCCGCATGCTATGGCCGCCGACCGGTGGGCGGCGCCCACCGTGATGGCTCCAAGGTCTCCGGAGTGCCCTGAGGGCCGCACAGCGATTCGAAGGGGGATGAGGTAGCACATCTCTGCGGCACCCCTCGAGCGGCCGCTCGCGGGGCACCCGTGAGGATGCGGGATCAGGAGCTCGGGCGATTAGTACGGCTCGGCTGAAGCGGTCGCCCGCCTTGCACCTGCCGCCTATCGACCGGGTGTTCTACCCGGGCCCTTACCGGAAGGAGAACTAATCTCTGGAACGGCTTCCCGCTTATATGCCTTCAGCGGTTATCCGCGCCGCACGCGGCTACCCGGCCGTGCCGTTGGTCGACAACCGGTTCACCGGAGGTGCGTCCACCCCGGTCCTCTCGTACTAGGGGCAGCCTCCATCGATTCTCCTGCGCCCGCGGAGGATAGGGACCGAACTGTCTCACGACGTTCTGAACCCAGCTCGCGTACCGC